>CAYUYM010000018.1:0-3331 GCA_964449305.1 uncultured Chromatiales bacterium
ATACAGTGCGGACTGGCACAACCCCCTGGTGCCCTCGACGGCGGGGATGTCGCTCGAGCGCATCACCCCGACGCTGGATCCGCAGCAGGCGGGTCACTGGAGCACCTCAGCCGACGCCAGCGGAGGGACACCCGGACTGCGGAACTCCCTCTTCACCGACACGCCGGCGCCCGTCGGTGACGCCCGTGCGCATCTGACACTCGCCCCCAACCCTTTCTCCCCGGACGGCGACGGCTTCGAAGATCATTGTGCCATCGGGATCGAGCTCCCCGGTGTGATCTCGCAGCAGCGGGTGCGCGTGTTCGACAGCGAGGGGCGTCAGGTCCGCACGCTGGTGTCGAGCGCCCCCATGGGGCGGGCGGGCATGGTGCTGTGGGACGGCCGTGACGACAGCGGCCGCCGCGTGCGCATGGGCATGTACGTGATCCTCCTTGAGGCCACCGACGACGCAGGCCGCAGCATGGCCCTCAAGGCCGTGGCCGTGGTTGCGACGAGGCTGGGAAGGTGACAAAGGAAAGGGGGCCGGGCAGAGGATGGAACCGGGAAATGCTGGACTGTCGCCGGTGAGCACCAGCACACATGGACTGGTTCTTGGTGGCTTGGTGTTGGCAGCGACATCCTTCCGCGGATGGCCGCCGCCGTTCCTCACCGACACCGCTCTTCATTGCACAGGGACGGTTCCATGCAGTGGAAGCGTGGCGGAGGATGAACCGGCGTTGAACACATAATCCCCGGGTTCGACCACGTAGTCCCCGGTTGTCGCGTCCCAGCTTCGCAGGCACTGCACCGGGACGGCGATGGGGACGTCGCGGCGTTCCCCGGCGCGGAGGTGCACGCGGGCGAAGCCGACGAGCCAGCGATGCGGACGGGGACGGATTGATGTGGTGCGCGAGGCGTAGATCTGCACCACTTCGTCTCCATCTCGCGGGCCGTCGTTCCGGATGGTGACGACGCACTCCACCGTGTCCTTCGATGAAAGCGCATGCTGTGGCAGCGTGAGGCGCTCGTGTGTGAAATGGGTGTAGCTCAACCCGTGGCCAAACGGGAACAGCGGCGTACCGTTGAAGTACCGATAGGTGCGTCCGCGCATGGAGTAGTCATCGAACGGCGGCAGGTCGTCGACGCTGTTGTAAAACGTCACCGGAAGCCGGCCGGCCGGGTTGACATCGCCGAGCAGGACATCAGCAACAGCGGCGCCCCCCTGCTGGCCGGGGTACCAGGCCATGAGCACCGATGGCACCCGGGTGCATTCGTGACCGACCGCAAGCGCCGATCCACCCGTGAGCACAAGGGCGGTGGGTTTCCCGATCCGCGCCACCGCATCGATCAGCAGTCGTTCGGAACGCGGCAGCGTGAGGTCCGACCGGTCGCCGCCGCCAAAGCCGTCGACCCTGATCTGCAGTTCCTCCCCCTCGAGCTTCGGAGAGATGCCGGCGACGAGCACCACCGCATCGCACGCCGCCGCGGTGCGGACCGCCTCGTCGATGCCGGCGAGGATGCGGGCGCTGTCCTGCATGCGCATCCACTTCATGGTGAGCCAGGCCGTCTCCTGCTCGTCGGCATACTCGATGCGCAGGGGGCAGGGTTGCCCGGCCTGCATTGTCAGCTCGCACGTGAGGAGGTGATTGCGCTGATACGGCTCCCAGTTGTCGATTGCGAGAGTGTTGTCCAGCCACAGGCGGCCGCGTTCCTCGGTGATGAGGGCGAGCATCCAGCGGCCGCTTTCCGGTGCGGTGATGCTGCCGGTCCAGCACACGGCGAAGCTGTCGGCCGGGAGCCCTTCCGCCGGGGCTCCATCACCGAAGAACTGCGTGGCGCTGCTGTCGATGCGTGTGACGACGGGTGCACCCGTGCAGGAGAGACCGGCGTGGTACTCCACGCGCAGGCCGGGGCGACCATCGGGTGTGCGCAGCGCCGATGCGGGAACCAGATGCATCTCGGCTGTGGCTTCCGGGGGTGGGACGCCCTGCACATGCAGCACGCGATCCGCACCCAGCGCATCGCGCATCCCCTGGAGGATGGTGACGGGATGCGACGGCGTGCCGTTGTAGTTGCCCAGGAGCACGTCGATGTTGTCGGCGTAGGGACCGATCACCGCGATGCGCTTCAGCGAACGGGACAGAGGCAGCACGTGGTTGCGGTTTTGCAGCAGGACGATGGACTGCTGCGCCGCGCGGCGGGCGAGTGAATCGTGGGCCGGGGAGTCGTTTTCGCTGAACGGGATGGACGTGTACGGCACACGCTCCGGGGGATCGAACATGCCGAGCTGCATGCGTGCGGTGAACAGACGCGTGACGGAGCGGTCGATGTCGGCGATGCTGAGCAGGCCCAGTTCCAGTGCGTGTTCGAGGGATTCGTACTCACCGCCGCAGGTGAGGTCGCAGCCGGCCTTCACCGCAAGCGCGGATGCCTGCTCCGCCGTGGCCACAACGAGGTGGCCGGTGTACATGTCCCACACGGCGCCGCAGTCGGAGACGACGTAGCCATCGAAGCCCCAGCGACCGCGCAGGATGCCGCCGAGGAGGTCGTTGCTCGCGCAGCATGGAGTGCCATGGAGGCGGTTGTACGCGCCCATGATGGAGCCCGCCCCGGCCTCACGGATGCAGGCCTCGAAGGCCGGCAGGTAGGTCTCGTACAGATCGATGTCCGATGGGCGTGCATCAAAGGAATGCCGCGTGGGTTCCGGGCCGGAATGCACGGCGAAATGTTTCGGTGTGGCGATGGTCTTCCGGTACCGCGGATCGTCGCCCTGCATGCCGCGAACAAAGGCGCTGGCGAGGCGACCGGTGAGGAACGGATCCTCGCCATATGTTTCCTGCCCGCGTCCCCAGCGCGGATCGCGGAAGATGTTGATGTTGGGGGACCAGAAGGTGAGTCCCTGGTACATGCCCCGCCGGCCGTTGCGCGCGTCCTCATGGTGCTTTGCGCGCGCCTCGGTGCTGATCACCTCCGCGATGGAATGCAGGAGCCCGGCGTCCCACATGGCGGCCAGGCCGATGGCCTGCGGAAAGACGGTGGCGACACCGTTGCGGGCCACGCCGTGCAGCGCCTCGTTCCACCAGTTGTACGCGGGGATGCCCAGCCGCCCGATCGCGGGAGCGTGATGCTGCATCTGCAGGATCTTCTCGTGCGTCGTAAGGCGCGAAACGATGTCCGCCACGCGGGCGGCGGTGCTGTCCACGGGCTGCTGTCCACAAGCGGCGGCGGTGGTGAGAAGGATGATGAGGGTTGCCGGAAGTGTTCGCATGGGGATCTGGGGTGGTGAGGGAAGGCGCTGGGTGCGGCGCTCTCTGTGTGGCAGGGCGCCGGGTGCGGCGCTCTCTGTGTGGCA
>CAYUYM010000018.1:3431-29624 GCA_964449305.1 uncultured Chromatiales bacterium
GGGTGCGGCGCTCTCTGTGTGGCAGGGCGCCGGGTGCGGCGCTCTCTGTGTGGCAAGTTAGGGCGACGCAATGCGTCGCCCTAACGAACAACGAACGAAAACGAAAAATCGCCCGAGGGAAAAGCGAAAACTTCCACTCCCGCGCCCCGCCATGCGCCCCTCCACGTGCTCACCCGTCCCAGCCTTCCGCCGCAGCCCTCCTGGTGTTCCCGGATGTCCACGTCACGCTTCTTCTGCTACGCCTGCTCCAGTTGGCGGGGTTGAGGCGGATGTACAGTCGCATGGCGTGCAAGTGCGATGGGGATCGCACCAGGCGATCCCAGTAATTCCTCTGCCAGATCTGCGGCCGTGTGGCACTGCGCAGACGGTTGATCCGCCGTGAGGCGGCGGACTTGAGTGACCCGATGATCGCACCAAGCGATCCGGGTGACGGCCCCCGCGGCGGATACCCCACCGGTCGACTCCGTTCATGCTTCCGGGTGATCCTGATGATGCCATGAACATGATCCGGCATCACCACGAATTCGTCGATACAGACATGAGGGAAATGCTCGGGAATCGCCCGCCAGCATGCATCGACAATCCTGCCGTATTCGTTGAGCTGCATCTGACCCTCGACAACCTCGCCAAAGTGATGCCGACGGCGATGTGTGACCAGCGTGACGATGTATGTGCCTGCCTGCGAGTAATCGTATCCTCTGAGACGGTACGATCGCCTGTGAAACATCATGATTCCAATGCGTTCTATGACCCACAAAGATAATGGAATTTCCTGGGAGGATGCACATCAGCGGAATGTGTCGTGGCGCCACCAGGGGAGGCCGACGGTGGGTGGTGCTCGTGGACGCTTCTGTGCACCGGGCGCGTGTTCTGAATTTCGTGCATGTTGGGCATGCAACACATCGCCCGATTCTGCAACTTGTACTTCTGGCCGGAACATCCTCTTCAGGGCTGTCCACGATCCTCCAGTTCATGCCACATCCACCCGTCTGATGAGCATCATCATGCATGTCCGCCACCTCCTCATCCTTCTCATCGCCACTGGCTCCGCATGGGCACAACCGACCACCTTCCAGGACGACCTTCTCGACTCGCTGATCGGGACATGGGTGCTTCATGGAACCATCGAGGGCCGGGAGACCACGCACGATGTATCGGTGGACTGGGTGCTCGGACACCAGTACATTCGCATCTCGGAAACCTCGCGTGAGCGCATGCCCGACGGGACGCCCGAATACGAGGCCATTGTGTTCATCGGCTGGGATGCCCGCGGAAAGCGCCATGCCTGCCAGTGGCTCGACAACACCGGAGGCGGCGGGCTCGATGCGACCGCCATCGGCCATGGTGTGCGATCGGGCAATTCCATCCCATTCCGCTTCGAGACACCCGGAGGCGCGTTTCACAACACCTTCTCCTTCGATCCCGGGTCCGGGTCGTGGCAGTGGCTCATGCAGAGCGAGGACAAGGGCGCCCTCGTGGAGTTCGCCCGCGTGCGTCTCGATCGCACTCACCAACGTTGACTTGCGTCTCCTCATGAAGCGCACGAGTCCATTGCGCCTGGCTGGCAAGTGCACACGGACTTGCGTAGATTCCGCGCACGAGGTACACGCATGAACGATCCACAGCACCCCGGCACAGCGGGCAACAACCGACAGGCAGCGGTTCAACACACAGGCATCTCCCGCCGCTCCTTCGTGGCAGGGATGGCCGCAGGCGCTCTTCTCCTTCCCCACGCTCTGGAGGCTGCAATGAAGGAACGACCATCCGGCGTCACCCTCACCGAACCCGGGATGGGCGAGGACATCTTCGGCTTCATCACGCGCATGAAGGGCCGTTTCGATGGCGATCTCTACCGCGCCATCCTCGGCGCCGCCAACGAGTTCAAGGAGGGCGACGCCATCGTCGGTGTCGCCGCCGCCGATGCCGCCACCCGCCGACGTGCGCGCATGCTCATCTCCGCGACACGCGCGGGCGACATCAACGCCCACCCCGTCTTCGCCGATCCCCTCCACGACGCCATCACCGCCGTCGTCGACGCCGGATCCCGCGCCCATGTGGACCCCCTCACCATCGGTGAACTGCGCGTGCGCCTCGTCTCCGCCCCGGGACGCGAGCTCGCCCCCTTTCTCAACGGCATCACAAGCGATGTGGCGGCCTGCCTCGTCAAGGTGCTGACCAACACCGAGCTCGCCACCATCGGCAGCCGCATCTTCACCATCCTGCCGGGAAGCAGCATCGGTGAGCGCGGCTACCTGGGCGCACGCATCCAGCCCAACTCCCCGACCGACAGCATCGACGACATCTTCTGGCAGGTCATGTCGGCCTTCTCCTATGCGGTGGGCGATGTGGTGATCGGCACCAACCCCGTGAGCAGCGAGCCGGAATCGGTGGCCGCCATCGAGCGCTGCCTCCTCGACATCCGCCGGAGCTTCGGCATCGAGGACACCCTTCCACACAGCGTGCTCGCACACATCGACATCCAGGCCGCCGTGGAGCGCGCGGATCCGGGAAGCACGGGCATCTGGTTTCAAAGCCTCGCCGGAAACACCGATGTGAACCGCATCTTTGATCTCACCCTGGACAGGATGCTCGACCACGCCGCCCATCGCACCGGGAAGTACGGCCTGTACTTCGAGACCGGACAGGGGGCGGACTTCACCAACGGCTTCAGTCATGGCGCCGACATGCTCATCCACGAGTCCCGGAAGTACGGCTTCGCACGCCTGCTCAAACAGCGCATCGGTGAAGCACAGCAGCGTGCTGGACGCGCCCCTGCTCCGTGGGTCCATGTGAATGATGTGGCGGGCTTCATCGGTCCGGAGGTGTTCCGCACACGCGAGCAACTCGTGCGCTGCTGCATGGAGGACGTGGTGATGGCGAAGCTCCAGGGCATCACCATCGGTCTCGACGTGTGCACCACGCTCCACATGGACGTGACTCTCGACGACCTCGACTGGTGCCTCGACCGCATCATGCCCTGCAACCCCGCCTACCTCATGGCGCTTCCCACCAGGATGGACCCGATGCTCGGCTATCTCACCACATCCTTCCACGACCATGTGCGCCTTCGTCACAAATTCGGCACGCATGTCAACGATGCGATGTGGCGCTTCTTCCAGCGCCTCGCCGTGGTCGATGCCAAAGGCGATCCGGGACCGGCCTTCGGAAAGCCGCTTCAGGTGTGGCTCTCGTATCGCCGGGCCAAGGGCGATGCACGCGATGATGCATCCATCCTTGCTGAGGGCGCGAAACGCATGGAGGAGGTGCGCCGACGAGGCGTGCCACTTGCCGAGGGACACGGCCGGGAACCCTGGCACATGGAGCCCGCGCTCGAGCAGGAGATCCGCTCCGTGTATGCCGATGCAAAGAAGTGCATCCGCGCAACCATCCCGCGACGTTTCATCACCTCCATCCCCCTTGCGCTTCCTCTTGTGACAACATCCGCCGACCGCGACGACTACCTCCTTCACCCGCAGACTGGCGAGCAACTCAATGCCGCATCGCGCGACGCTCTCCGCGCGCATCGACACCGCATGGCACCCGGGAGCACGGTCCAGATCGTGGTGTCCGACGGGCTGAACGCCAGGGCCATCACCGACCGCGGCAACCTCCATCCGTATCTCACCGCACTCCGCTCAGCGCTGGACACGGTGGGGATCATCGCATCACCGGACATCCTCGTCGTCCGCAACGGACGCGTCCGCGCTGGCTACCGCATCGGCGAGATCCTGTTCGCCGACTCCGACGCACGCGATGCGCATCGCGGCGTCATTCACATCATCGGCGAGCGCCCGGGCAGCATGCATCACACGTTCAGCGCCTACATCACCGCCCCGTCCATCGCCACCTGGAGCGAGGCGGGAAGAACGGATCACAACATCACCCGCGTCGTGTCCGGCATCGCCGCCACCGCGCTCGCCCCGGCCGGGGCGGCCGCGTCCACCGTGAGAATCCTCCGCGAACTCCTCGCCGGCACCACCTGAGCCGGGAAACCCGGCTGCGTGCCCCCCGGTGCTGCAGCGCGGTTCCACGGGGCACGTCATCGTGACATCGGCGCAGGAAGAAGCTCGTCAACAGGTGTGCACGTGCTTCACGGCAGCATCACCCCGCACGGATCTCATCACAGAACACCCAGCCCCGGCCACCGGCGCCCTTGTGCCAGGGGGGACAGGTCTTCACGCCGACGGCCCGCACGCGGAGGTGCCGCGCCGGTCGCGGTTCGCACATCACCACACAGGGCTTGATGAAGGCCCCCTCCTGATGGATGCGCGGATCGGGTCCGAACATGCCGAGGCGCGTCCACGTCCTGCCGTCCATCGAGGTGAGGAACTCCACACTGTCGGGCAGAAAGACCCAGGAGTTCAGATCCTGCAGGAAGGAGGCGCGCATGCTGCGGATGGTGGTGATGGAATCCAGATCCACGATGGCGTCCATGTCGGTGCCCTCAAAGCCGAGCCAGTGAATGGAGTAGTCGGCCCAGCCGTCGAGTCCGTCGGTGAGCGCGCGTGCATCGCCATCGCGATACTTCGGACTCGCCGCGGGATCGAGTCGCACACGTGCACCGCGCGTGAGGCTTGGCTGCAGCCCGGCGTCGAAGAAGCGCCGTGTGGTTGCCCGGTACTCCTCGGGCGTCGTCCCGTGCTCCTCGAGTCGTGGCACACCGAATTGTTCGCAGCGCGTCACGAAGGTGTCGAGCAGTGCGGCCGCGGCCGGCACCACGCGCCAGCGACCGCCTCCTGCGTCCTCGAAGCAGCCCCGTGGTGCGGTGCCGAGGATTTTCGCCTGCTCCAGAAGCGCGAACTGCAGCGGGAGGCGTGCCTTCTGCACGCGGGTGAGAAACACGCGCTCGGAGCGCACCGCCGCCTCGGCCTCATCGAACAGCATGCCGCAGGCATCGAGGTTGGCCGCCGAGAGGAAGCCCGTCTTCGACGGCCGGGGGTGGCCGTAGATCCAGAGCGGTTCATTGCCCTCCTCCAGAGCATCGTGCATGCGATCGATGTATCGCCGGATCACGGGCCCCGCGGTTCCGTAGAAGTGACTGAGGAAGTCGTCCATCACGCTGTCCACATTCACGTCCGGATTCCACAGCAGTTTGGCGAGCAGGTGGGTGCGCAGCTCCGCAAATTCGGTGGAGAGTGTGGACTGGCCCTGTTCAAACACCGTGGTGATGCCATGGCGCACAAAGAAGCGGATGTTCGGTTGAAGCACGCGCAGGTTGGGGAAGGGGCTCAGCAGGTTGCGGAACTGGACGACATAGTCCCAGAGGAAGATGTTGTGCGTCAGCGCGGTCCAATCCTCCACGTCTTTGACAAAGGAGGCGCTTCCGGGATCCGCATCAAGGGGGCGGCTGCGGTTGCACTCGATGCTGCACAGCATGATGTTGACATTGTCACGCGGCCTGATGGTTCTGGGCGCGGAGCGGGTGTACTGGTAGGCCAGCATGGAGATGATCTTGTCCGGGAACTGCTCCGCGACGCGGTTCACGAAGGCGAGCATGGATCCCGCGGGGGAGCCCTCGGCACTGTCGATGGCGCGGCAGGCGGCACAGCCGCACGGGCTGAAGGTGTCGTTCTGCGACACCGACCAGTACCGGGCCCGGGGATTCTCTGCCATGCGCCGGCGGAGTTCCCCCACCACGATGCGGAACACATCGGGATTGGTGAGGCAGAGCTGCGCGTCCGGAACGCGTCCTCCGGGAAGCAGGGAGAAGTATTCCGGGTGACGAGCGAACCACCTCTCCGGGGGCACGAGTTCCTTGAAGGTGTGGACGAAGAGGCCCCAGGTTTCCTGGTGCTTGTCGATCCCGTGCCAGTCTGCAAAGTCCTGCTCGAAGAAGTTCAGCATGCGAAACGTGATGGGGGGCACCTGCGTCACGTCGATGGCGGGGAGCTGGATGGTGGATGCGTGCGGGACGTGATCCTGCCCCCCGCCGAAGCAGCGACAGCCGAGGGATTCGAGGAGTGTCGCCACACCGCGGATCACGCCCTTGTCGCTGCCGCCGGCGATGACAAGGGTGCCGCCCACGGTGCGGAGGGTGAAGCCGTCCTCCTGCAGCGCGGTCCAGTCGATGCCCGGGATGCGACCGCCGTGGCGACCGGCGGAGGCGATGAGCACATCGGCACCGCCACCGGCGCGGTGCGGCGGGCCGGTGACGATGGGCAGCGTTGCGCCCGACATCCTGCGCAGCCAGGTCTGCAGGAGTGATGCAGCCTTTCTGTCGGCGCTGTCCGCCCAGGCTGTGAGAACGATGCGTGCGGCGGCGCGGCCATCGGAGACGAGCGTCAGAGGCTGTGTGCTGGCGGTGGCGAGACCGAGGAGCAGCATGCCCGCCGCCATGAGTGCCGGGGTGAAATGGATGGTTCGCGACATGGGCATCTCCGTGGGGTGGTGGTGCAAATCTACGAATCCCGCGGTTGGCGTGATGCCGACGATGCGTCCCTCTCACACGCAAGCGCCCTTCCGTATATTGCCGTGGTACGGACTCCTCTCACCTCATGCAGTCCCCATCATGACATCATCCTCCCTGCTGCGGGCTCTTCTCCTCGTGTTCCTCATCATCACGGTGCCTGCACGCGGTGCGATGGCACAGTCGCACCACTGGCCTGCCCAGGTATGCAACGGGTTTGCGCGACCCCTGCGGGGCGAGAAGCTCGACTATCACTCGCCCATGCCGTCGGTGACAACGTCCCTTCTCGTGCGCTCCATCAACGCCACAGGCGACATCGCGTGGATCACCGGCCCCTGCCCCGTGTGGCCCGCCATGGAGCCGGCGCACTTCGTATGGATGTTCGGCATCGATGTGAACGAGGAACGCCACTCCTGGGACCTGAGCATCGATGGGACGGTGGTGCTGCGCTTCACCAACCCTGCGATGTCCCTCACGGGAAGCTGGACGGTGGAGGGCACGAGCGGATGTTCCCTCACCTTCCATGCGACCATGGTGGACCGCCATCAGGACCTCATGGGCTTCGCCGTCCTCACCGTGGCCCCGCCCCTCCTGAGGCCGGGACAGCCGCTGCGCATCGGTGTGACGGGCGAGAGCGCCGGCAGCCGCGTCTGGTACATGACCTTCGAGACACCGGTGGAGGAGGGGGTGGATGTTGTTCCGCAGAATGCCCTGCTGCGCTCCACCGGTGAGCCGCGCCAACCGGTGCAACTGCGCTTTCTCCACCTCGGTGATCCCGTCACCGCCACGGTGACGCTTGCGCCCGACATCACACAGACGCTGTCACTCCAGCCCGGCTACTCCAGCCTCGATCTCGCCGTGCCGCGAGTGAGCACAACCACCGGCTGTGAGGCCGTGGTGCGCCTTGATGACGGACGCACCTTCCGACGCGCCTTCACGCTGGCGCCCGTGCGTCCGCGCACGGTGCGCTTCGTGCAGCACACGCACACGGACATCGGGTACACCCGCCCGCAGACGGAGATCCTGCCCGAGCATCTGCGCTACATCGACTATGCACTCGACTACTGCGACGCGACCGACAGCCTGCCCGACGACGCACGCTTCCGCTGGACCTGCGAGACGTCGTGGGCGGTGCGCGAGTGGCTGGCCGCGCGTCCGCATGCGCAGATCGACCGCCTGCTCCGACGCGTCCGCGAGGGACGCATCGAGGTGACGGGCCTCTTCCTCAACCTGTCGGACCTGTGCGACGAGCCGGCCCTGGCCGCCTCGCTGCAACCGCTGCGGGCCTTCCACGCCGCGGGCATCCCTGTGACCACGGCCATGCAGAACGACGTGAACGGTGTGGGCTGGGCGCTGGCGGAGTGGCTCGGCGATGCGGGCATCACCTCACTCATCATGGGACAGAACGTGCACCGGGCACGCAAGCCCTTCATCCTCCCGACGGCCTTCCAGTGGGAGGCCCCCTCGGGAAGGCGCCTGATGGTGTGGCGTGGCGAACACTACATGACGGGCAACGACCTCGGCCTCATCCGCCCCGACGTGCGCGAATTCGAGACGGCCGTGCATGCCTATCTCGCGAAGCTGGACGCCGACGGATACCCGTGGGACGACATCGCCGTGCAGTTCGGCGGCTACATGACCGACAACTCCCCGCCCTCCACCACCGCCTGCGAGCGGGTGCGCCTGTGGAACGGGAAGTACCTCACGCCACGCCTCCGGCTGGCCATTGCGCGCGAGTTCCCGGACAGCCTCCGCGCGCACCATGCCGACGCACTTCCGGTGGTGCGGGGCGCATGGCCGGACTGGTGGATGGATGGCTTCGGATCGGCCGCCAACGAGACCGCCGCCGCCCGCGAAACGCACACGGACCTCATCGCAACCATGGGCCTGCAATCGATGGCCACCCTCGCCGGCCTGGCGCATCCTGAGCGCATGGCCGCGACCACGGCCGCGGTGAACGATGCGCTGCTGTTCTACGACGAGCACACCTTCGGCGCGGCGGAGAGCATCTCCGACCCGACCTGTGCCAACAGTGTGATCCAATGGAGCGAGAAGGCCACCTATGCGTGGGAGGCGGTCAAGCGCACCCGCATGCTGCGCGAGGATGCCATGGGATGGATCCAGGATCTCCTCCCGCGCGCCGACGAGCCGCTCCTGGCCGTGTTCAACACGCTGAACTGGACGCGCTCCGGTCCCGTGACCGTGTACATCGACCATCAGATCATCCCGCGTGGATGCGCCTTCAGCATCATCGATGCACACGGGGAGCCGCTGCCGGTGCAGGAACAGGGCGCCCGGCAGGATGGGACCTTCTGGACCATCTGGGCGAGGGACATCCCGCCCATGGGCCATGCCACCTTTCGCATCCGTGTGAAGCCGGAGACCACGCCAGTCGGGGCCGCGCCCCTGGCTCCGGAGGGCCCGGCCAGCAGCCACTACCGCATCGTGATTGACTCCGTTGCAGGTGCGTTGGCGGGGATCGAGGATCGTGAGTTGAAGCGTCAGCTTGTGGATGCCACGGCACCGTGGGGTTTCGGGCAGTTCATTCATGAGCGCGTCGCGGATCGCAACGACCTCCAGACCTTCCAGTTGAATGCCCATACACGCATCCCGTGGTCCGGCATCCGTGTGGACGGCTGGACGGATGGTCCCGTATGGAGCTCCGTGCAGATGACGGGGATGCAGCACGCCTGTGCCGACAGCACGGGGATACGATGCGAGCTGCGCCTGTACAAGCCGGAGAAGCGCATGGAGCTGCGATACACGATGCGGAAGCTGCCCGTGGTTGAGGCGGAGGCGGTGTATGTGGCGCTGCCCTTCGCCGTCGATGCCGCGCGCCTGCTGTTCGAGGCGCAGGGTGGCATGGTGGAAGCGGGTCGTGGGCAGGTGGAGGGCTCGTCGATGGATTGGGCGGGCGTGCAGAACCAGGCGGTGGTGCGCAGCCGTGATGCGCAGGTGGTGGTGGTGAGCCCGGAGATACCGCTGATGATGTTCGGCGACATCCACATCGGGAAGTTCATGCGCATGTACACGCCCGAGCGACCGCACCTGTATTCCTGGGTGCTGAACAACTACTGGACCACGAACTTCGTCGCGAAGCAGGAAGGGGAGATGAACTGGCGGTATGTGCTCACATCCTCGGCCGACACGTCCGACACCTTTGCGACGCGCTTCGGCTGGGGCGTGCGCGTCCCCTTCCTCACCCGCGTGCTGCCGGCAGGTGCGCCCAACGGCAGGCCGGCGGAGCGGTCCTTCCTTGAGCTGGGAAACGAGCGGATCCTGCTCGTGGCGGCCCGACCGATGGATGACGGCGCGGGGGTGATCCTCCACCTGCGGGAGACGGGCGGCCATGCGACAACGCTGGACCTGGGCGCAGCGCAGGCGGCGGGGATGCTTCGGCACGCACGGGAGGTGAATGTGCTGGGCGAGCCGAAGGGTGACGATGCGCTGCGCTTCGAGTTCCGCTCCCATGAGACGAAATTCATCGAGGTGCGGCGGGATCGGTAGGAGACGGGGGGCACAGGGTTTCGCGTCTAGCTCTTCCTGCCTATATTTGGAATCACCGGATAACTGCCAATAGTCAGGACTGCATTTGGACCTCAACATCTTCTCCACGGCAACACGAGCGCATGATGCCGGCGACTTCCCGCGTGCACGGCAGCTTTTCTCCCGGCTTCTCGAATCGGATCTCTCACCGCAGGAGCGCACCACCGTGCTCGTCAGACTCGCCTCCACCTGCGATGAACTCCGGGACTTCGAGCCCGCCCTCGCCGCGTTGAAGGACGCCATCGACATCGATCCCGCATGCACGACGGCGTGGAACACCATCGGCGTCATCTGCTCCCGCATTGACCGCCTCGACGAGGCCCGCGATGCCTTCGAGCGCGCCCTCACCGTCGATCCATCCAATGTCGCCATCCTGATCAACCTCGGCTCGGTCACACTCAAGCTCGGCGACCTCGCCACGGCGAAGAGCTGCCTCGACCTCGCCATCGAGCTCGCACCCACACAGCCCATCGCCCATGCCAACATGGCCCTCACCCTGCTCGCCTTCGGGCGCATCGAAGAGGCCGAGGAATCACTGCAGCTCGCCGTGCTCCATGGCTTCGACGGCGCTGAGCCCATCCTTGAGCGCATCGAGAAGATGCGGGCCATCCGCAGGGCCATCGTCGATGCCGCAGCCGGGGCGGGCGACGCATCGCAGGAGGACAGCTCCGCAGATGCCACACTCGACGTGCGACTCCAGGAAGCGCGTGAACTCCTCTCGGCGCTCGAACTCCGACGGCAGATACCCGCCGTCGCCGATGCCCTCGCCGGAGAGAGCGGCCCTTCTCTCGACATCCAGATCGAGGCCTTGAAACGCCACATCGCTGATCTGGAATCACAGTTCCCTTCATAAACCCCTCAGCACCGTGAACATCCTCAACATCATCATCGGCATTCTCATGCTTGCCTCCGCAGCGGTGTTTGTGTACTTCGAGGACCCGCTCATCGTCCGCATCATCTCCGCCGCCATCTTCATCGTCGGCGCCGTGCTGCTCTATTCCAACCTCTCGAAGCTCGCACCGGAGGAGGACACCGAGGCGGAGGAGGATGGCGTGAAGGAGCCCGACAGCCCCGCACGGACGCACCAGACCGCGGAGACCCCGGACGCCCCCGCAGCGCGCCCCGCCACGCGACCGGCTGTCACGCCCCCGATGTCCACAGCGGCGGATGAGGCCCGTGAATTCGACGAGGCGATCTACAAGCCGGCCATCGACACGGAGATGTTGAAGGACCCCCGGTCCGAGTTCGACTATCTGACGAACCGGGTCCTCCAGGTGATGAAGGACGTCCTCCTCGCCAACACGGCCGCCATGTTCTGGATCAACACAGACCGCGGGCAGATCATCTGTGGCGAACATGCCTCCGACAACCGCAGCTTCACCACCGCGCGGCGCTTCCCTCTCGGCAGTGATTTCATCAGCTCCATCGGCCTCTCCGGCAGGCCCTCCATCATCGCGGAGATCCGCCAGGGCTCCGAGGCCGACATGCTCAAGTTCTACGATTCCCCGGAGGGAATCCGCTCGTGCATCGGAGTCCCGATGTACTTCGACGACGAGATCATCGGCGTGCTGGTGGCCGACAGCCGGGCGCAGGACGCCTTCGGCAGCGAGACGGTGGAAACCGTGGGACGGTTTTCCTCCATCATCCTTCTCCTCCTCCACAGCTACAACCGGAAGTTCGAACTCACGCTCGACTCCCGTCTCCTCGGTGTGCTCGATTCACTGAACAAGACCATCACGCTGCACAGCGACCACTATGGCATCGCCTCCGCCGTGGCCCGCTCGGTGACCGAGGCCCTGGACTGGGACTTCACGGCCGTGGTGCTCTACCAACCCCAGGATCAGAAATGGCGGGTGATCAAATCCATGACGCGGACACAGGGCATGGGCTATGTGGCCGAGGGCGTCGTGGTGGACATCGAGGGATCCGTCTTCCGCTCCGTCATCGAACGCAACGAGGGCCTGCTCATGGATGCGCCGATGCCACCGCAGTTCCGCTTCCACGACAAGGAGGCCATCCCCGGCGGCGGCCAGGTGATCGCCATGCCCCTGTCCACACCGGGGCGGGTCTACGGCCTGGTGGTGGTGGAATACCGCGAGAACCACCAGTACGGCGTCAACGACACCCGCACCATGGCCCGCCTCGCGAGCCACGCCTCCCTCGCCCTCGAGAACGAGCATCTCAACACGGTGGCCCGGCGGCAGCTCATGACCGACGAGTCCACACAGACGGGATCGCGGGCAGTGTTCGTGACGCGTGTGACCGAGGAGATCGAGCGCATGCAGGATCAGGGCGGAACAGCGTTCTTCTTCCTCGTCTCCTGCGACAGCGCCGACGAGATCGCCCGGCAGCACGACGCATCAGCCGTGGAGACGGCGATGATGCGCATCGCCCAGACGGTGAAGCTCGGTGTCCGCGGATACGAGGCCGTGGGGCGGCTCGATGCCCGCACCTTCGGCCTTCTGCTGATCGACACCACCTCGGAGAACGCCTTCCTCCGTGCCGAGAAGATGCGCGCACAGATCGCCTCCACTGTTCTCACGCAGCAGGAGTATTCCTTCTCCATCGCCTCAAGCTTTGCCGGATGCCCCGTCACAGCGGACATGGACTTCGAGCATCTGCACCACATCGCCCGCCAGCTTCTGGACCGCGCCATCTCCGACGGAGGGAACTGCGTCCGGGTGGCGTGACGGGTTGTCAGGGTGTCACAGTATCACGCTGACGGGTGGCATCGGGAGACACCACGGCTCAAAGACGCACTGGTTGCTTCTGGTGGCTTTGTGTTGACAGCGTCGTTCATCAGCGGCCCACTGCCCACTGGATATCCCGGACATCGATGAAGGGGACATCGCCGATGTCGAGCATGGCGTTGATGGGCGCGGCGATGATGTGGCGATGAAGATCTGTTGGACGAATGGGGACGGCGGTGAGGGCGCCGCGGGCAAGAAGACGCTGGCGCTTCGTTCCGTTGAGCAGCGGTGTGGAGGGGGTCACCCAGCAGTGGCCGTCGAAGAATGCGATGTTCGCGAAGGAGATGTCGGTGATGAACCCGTCCCGCACGATGAGGACATCGTCGGTGCCGGAGGCCGCACGCAGCTCGTCGAGGGCGCGGCGGTCGGCGTACTTGTGGCCATACTCCAGCCCGTCGGCATGGACCAGGCGCAGCGTGCGGAGAGGGCGCGGCTCATGCGGATGGAACTCCACGGCGTGGATCACGCGGTCGTAGAGGACGCGGCATTTCACCTTTCCCCGACGTAAGCCTTCTGGCACGGTGATGCCGTCGAGGCGGAGCGCATCGTGCAGTCCGAGGAGGTCGGCACGCGAGGCGTCCACCCGCCGCTGATGGCCGGCACGGTTCATCATGCGGCCGTCGACCACGCAGATGCCTTCAAGCAGGAGGCACATACACTTTGTCGATCAGTTCGCGGTACTCGCCCTCCGGATCCGACAGTGCGGTGATCCCGCCACCGCTTTTGTAGTACAGCCGCCCGTCGATCGCCTCGATGAAGCGGATCATGACCCCGCTGTCCAGCGACGTCCCGTCGAACACGCCCACAACGCCGGTGTAGAGGCCGCGGTCGCAGCACTCCGCCTCCAGGATGATCTCCACCGTCCTGCGCTTCGGCGCGCCGCTGATCGAGCCGGCCGGCAGCAGTGCCATCATGATGTCGCCGATGGACGCGTGCCAGTCCGGCCGCAGGTCGCCCACGATGCGCGAGCTCACCTGCAGGAGATCGCGGCGGTTGGTGTGGATGTGGTCGATGTACCGGAAATCCTCGACGCGCACCCGCTCCGCGATCATCGACAGATCGTTGCGGATGAGATCCACGATGGTGACATGCTCGGCCGTCTCCTTGGCATCGGCGAGGATGATGCGCGCCGCATCGGGGATGGCGGCATCGATCGTCCCCTTCATCGGGCAGGACTCGATGCGGCCGCCGCGGATGCGGACGAAGGTCTCAGGCGAAAACACGACACACCGGTCACGCAGCAGCAGCCGGTACCGCGCGCGCGTGCCACGGTGGATGTCGGCCAGCGTGGCCGTGGTGTGAAGACGCGTGGGAAAGGTGAGGTTGAGCAGGTACGTGTCCCCGTTCTGCAGATGGCCCTGCACCTGCTCGAAGGCCCTGCAATACTGCGCGAAGGGAACGGGGTCGATCGTGAAGTGGATGTCGCCCACACCACGCGAGCCCTCCGGTTCATTGCCGCACCCATCGATGTCGTACAGGATTTCCGCGGGGTCGACATCCTCCAGCGGAAGCACCTGCGGTTCACGCAGAAGAAAATCCAGGATGAAGAGAAACGGTCGGCGTTGTGCACCGAGGGAGTTCATCATGCGCCGTGCGTCATCGGCTTGCTTCGATATGGGGTTTTGCGGATACTGCATGGTGAGAAACGTTTCGCAAGATACGACACACCATGCTGCCACGCGTCCTGCTGATCGACAACCACGACTCCTTCACGCACAACCTCGCCCAGCTTCTGCATGAAACGCAGGCCTGTGCGCTGGACATCGTGACGAACGATGCGATTCCCCTGCACCGGTTCGCCGCATACAGCGGCGTGCTCGTGTCTCCCGGGCCCGGCGTGCCACGCGAGGCGGGGATGCTCATGGAGGCTCTTGCGTGGTGCTGCGGACGCATCCCCGTGCTCGGCGTCTGCCTCGGTCACCAGGCCATCGCGGAGCTCCATGGCGGGGCGCTGCGTCGTCTCGCATCCGTGCGTCATGGAGTCGCTGCATCGGTGCACGTGGTGGACGACGATGCGCTCTTCGACGGGCTGCCGCGCAGCTTCGGGGCCGGGCTCTATCATTCCTGGGCGGTGGATCCCGAAGCGTTGCCCGCCTGCCTCCGGGTCACCGCCACGTCGGAGGAGGGCGTGGTGATGGCCCTGGCACACCGCACGCTCGATGTGCGCGGCGTGCAGTTCCACCCGGAGTCCATCATGACGCCGCTGGGCGCTGTCCTGATGCGAAACTGGCTGACACGATTGAAGAACGGTTGACGGGGGTGCGCCGGAGCGGGAACATCACTTCCCCGGCCTGCCATGCAGCGCGAGGATGCGTCGGGCGCCCACGTAGGTCCGCTTGTAGGCGGGGCGGTCCAGCAGGGCGACGCATATGCCGCGGCTGCCGGCATGGGCAAAGACGCCCTCGCCCACATAGATGCCGACATGTGACACCGGCCCGCGGGATTTGTCGATGCTGAAGAACACGAGGTCGCCGATGAGCAGGTCCTTCCTCTTGACAGGCGAGCCGATGAGCCACTGGGAGTTGGACACGCGCGGGAGGCGGATGCCGAGCGCACGGGAGTAGACGGTGCCGACGAAGGCGGAGCAGTCGAGCCCCCGCCGGGCGTCGGTGCCACCCCAGAGGTAGGCGATCTCCATGACGGAGACGATCTCCTTCATGAGGGTGTTGCGATCGATGAGCGGGTTCTCCTCCGTTTCATCGTCGCGCCGGCTGCCGGCCGCCGAACGGCGCTTCTGCCGCTGGAACACGGCCTCCGCGTCATCCGCGTCGTCAAAGGTGGAGTCGATGGCGGTCTCCCCGACAAGCGCGCGGGCATCGAGGCCGATGCGATCCACGGGATTGCTGTTCACCGTGCCGCTGCGGTTGATGATGAGCTCACGGATGTCCTCGTTTGGATCGGGCGCGGGAGGCTGGTTCGCGGCCTTGACGCGGGCGTAGGTGTGGAGGGATGGTGCAGCGCCGGAGGGCGTGAGCGCCAGGGCAGCGACGTGCAGATGCACGGACGGAGCATCCGCCTGGTGGGTGACGGAAGACGCGCACCCGGCGATCACCGCGCAGATCCATGGCAGCACCGCGAGCAGGAGGCGTGAGGCATGGAAGGAATGACGGCTGCGGAAACGGGACATGGACATGGAAACCTGGTGCACGATGCGGCTTCTCCCAAAGTACGGCCGGGGAGGGAAGCGACGCAACACCGCCGACAGGGCACCGCGCTCCGCACACGCCGGTCGCATGGATTTCGGGATTAATCCGTACTTTCGGGCATGAGCACCGAACACGACATGGAGCCCGCCACCGGCGCCGAGCTGTCGCCGGAGGCCGCCGGCATGGGCGGCGAAGGAACCCTGCGCATCATGCCGGGAGTGGATGCAGCGCCCGCTGCCCGCGGTCGGGCACCGCGGCGCACCGCATTGAGCGTGGATCAGTATGCCGATGGCGTGCTCGCGGGCGACCGCGTCATCCTCGGCCGGGCCATCTCCCTCATCGAATCCGCGCGCCCCGAACACAACGAGACCGCCCTTCGCGTTCTCGAACGCCTGCTTCCCCACACAGGGAGGGCCATCCGCGTCGGCATCACCGGCATCCCGGGCGCCGGCAAGTCCACCTTCATCGATGCCATGGGCTCGCGCCTTGTGGACGAGGGGCACCGCCTCGCGGTGCTCGCGATCGATCCGAGCAGCACCATCTCCAAGGGCAGCATCATGGGCGACAAGACGCGCATGGAGCGGCTCGCCGCATCGCCCCGCGCCTTCATCCGCCCATCCCCCACGGCCGGATCGCTCGGCGGTGTGGCACGCAAGACGCGTGAGGTGATGCTCCTCTGCGAGGCCGCGGGCTTCGACGTCGTCTTCATCGAGACCGTCGGCGTGGGTCAGTCCGAAACACTCGTCTCATCCATGGTGGACTTCTTCCTCCTGCTCATGATCGCCGGCGCGGGCGACGAACTCCAGGGCATCAAGCGCGGCATCATGGAGCTCGCCCATGCCGTGGTGGTGACCAAGGCCGACGGCGGCAACGAGCTCCGCGCACAGCAGGCCCGAATGGACTACGAACACGCCCTTCACCTGCTCGCATCCCCGGCACCATCGTGGACGGTGCCCGTGCTCACCTGCTCATCCGTCACCGGCGACGGTCTCGGTGCCGTGTGGGACGCCATCGCATCCTACCGCACCGCAGCGGAGGCCGACGGCCACTTCCAGCGCACACGCAGCGAGCAGGCCCTCGCCTGGATGCGCGACACCATCAACCAGTACCTTCTCGACGCCTTCCTCTCCCACTCCACCGTCGCGGCACTGCTCCCCGACATCGAGCGCGACGTGGCAGGAGGGCGCCTCCCCGCGCTCACCGCGGCCGGGCGACTGCTCGATCTCTTCCTCACACCATCCGCGGTCGCACCGCGGCCCCCCTCCATCACTTCAACCAAGGATCGCTCATGAAACACCCCTCCCTGCTTCTGTTGATGACCCTCGCGGCATCGGTGATGATCGGCGCCTGTTCCTCCACGGAGGAGGTGGTGCCCGAACCCACGGTGACAACGACGGAGCCGCCACCCGTGGTGATGGAACCGGAGAAGACTTACCGCTTCGATCAGCGCTACTTTGTGCGGAACGCCTCCATCGCAAAACCCACCGATGTGAGCGATCCCCTCCAAGCCCTGCGCATCATCCAGCTCAATGCCGGCGCCAACGATGTGCTGGTGGTGTCGAGCTTCGACCGCATCAACGAGAACGGAAAAGACGTCGGGCTGGAAACATGGTTCGGCATCGAGTTCCCCCCGCTCAAGCCCGGCACCTACAACCTCGCGGACGCGGTTAAGACCTCGTTCTACCGCTTCTACCTGGGTGAGGAGGGGAAACGCTTCGATGGCAGATCACTCGACGGCACCTTCACCATCAGCGAGATCACGGACACACACATCATTGGCAGCATCGAGGCCGTGGTGACGGGCCTCACTCGCTCCTTCACGAAGGATCCGGAGGAGTTCAAGTTCACCGTGTCCGGCGGCTTCAAGATCCGCATCGTGCCCATCGAGGCCACCTTCCTCAAGGACCGCAGGTAGACGATGGCGAAATCCCGCACGCAGTATGTGTGCCAGACCTGCGGCACCACATCGCTCACCTGGTCCGGCCGCTGCGACGCGTGCGGCGCATGGAATTCGTTCGTGGAGGAGGTGGTGCAGCGTGAGGCACCCACGGGCCGCATGACCGCACGGTCGCAGGCCGCGCCCATCCCCATCACGAAGGTGGAGGGCGACGCGGTGGTGCGCATCCCCACCGGCATCGGGGAATTTGACCGGGTGCTGGGCGGCGGCATCGTGCCGGGCTCACTCATCCTCCTCGGCGGCGATCCGGGCATCGGAAAATCGACGCTCATGCTCCAGCTCTGCGCTCACACCCCAGGGGCCAGCGGCGACCGGCGTGTGCTGTATGTGAGTGGCGAGGAGTCGCTCCCGCAGCTCCGCATGCGGGCAGGTCGCCTCGGTGCGCTTTCAGACAACGTGCTCGTGCTCTCCGAAACCTCCGTACCGGACATCCTCTCCGCCGCGGAGTCCATCCGCCCATCGGTGCTCATCGTGGATTCCATCCAGACCATGTCCCTGCCGGAGCTCCAATCCGCCCCCGGCAACATCGCCCAGGTGCGCGAATCAGCGGCCGAGTTCCTGCGCTTCGCCAAGAGCTCCGGCGTGCCCGTGTTCCTCATCGGGCATGTGACCAAGGACGGCTTCATCGCCGGGCCGCGCGTGCTGGAACACATGGTGGACACGGTCCTGCAGTTCGAGGGCGACAGCAGGCATGCCTACCGCATCGTGCGCTGCGCCAAGAACCGCTTCGGCAGCACCAACGAGATCGGTGTTTTCGAGATGCTCCAGGAAGGGCTGCGCGAGGTGCCCAACCCCAGCGAGATCTTCCTGGCGCAGCGGGCCAAGGACAGCCCGGGCTCCTGCGTCACCGCGTGCATCGAGGGCAGCCGCGCGCTGCTGGTGGAGGTGCAGGCGCTCGTGACGCCGGCGAACTACGGCGTGCCCCAGCGCACTGTGGCCGGCATCGATGGCAAGCGCCTCGCCCTGCTCCTCGCCGTGCTCGAGAAGCGCTTCGGCATGCCTGTCGGCCGGCACGACGTGTTCGTCAACATCACCGGCGGCGTGCGTGTGGACGAGCCGGCGGTGGATCTGGCCGTGCTCTGCGCCGTGGTCTCGAGCTTCAAGGACGAGGCCATCGATCCCACCACGGCCATCATCGGCGAGCTTGGGCTGGGCGGTGAGGTCCGCTCCGTGAGCTTCATCGATCGGCGCATCTCGGAGCTCGAGAAACTCGGGTTCACCCGCGTCCTCTGCCCGCGAGGCAACATGAGGGATTCACGGAAGCGCGCGATCTCCATCGTGGAGACCGCACATTTCCTCGGCGCCATGCGTGCGCTGTTCGATTGACGACTGTCGACATCTCCTCCGAATCATTTCCCCCACACACTCCACGGCACTCCGGCGTCAGTGCCTGCGGCGCAGCAGCGTCACGGGTGAGGCCGGCACGCCCGGCATCGCCCACGACACGTGCAGCTCCTCGCTGCCCGTCTGCTCAAAGAACTCGATCCTCACCCGGTGCCAGCCCCGTGCCAGCACGGCCGTGCCCGAGCGCGCACGCAACCCGTGGGGACCGTCGTTGTCCACCACACAGGTGTCACCGACAAACAGGCGGCTGCCATCGTCGGAGGCGATGGTGAAGCGGCAGGGGCCGTCCTTCGGCACCCGGACGTACCCGGTGAAGACGAACGCGAAGCGCTCCTCGCTGCGGCGGGGCGCGAGGCTGAGGGCATCAATGGAGCCCGTCGCCACGGCCGCAAGCGTGTCCACATCCGGCATCGCGTTCCAGAGTCCCTCGTAGTAGGCGTAGTCCACGCCGTGCACAAGGGAATCCGTGCCGATGGGCAGATCGGCCGGGCGTGGGGGGACGCGCGTGAACAGGGCCTGCGATGCGGCGCTCACCGCGCGACCGTCGCGGAAGCAGCGGGCCGACAGCACCGCCGTCCGCGTGAGGCGCACCGGCCCTGCCACCTGCTCGGAACGCGTGTACGGATAACTGCTGTCCAGCGTGTACCGGATCTCCACGTTGTCGCGCTCGGAGGTGACGGCCACATCGAGCGTGTCGCTGAAGACGTCGTAGCTGGCATCGATCACCGGGGGATTGGCGATGTCGGGGCGTCCGGGGATGTCGAGCACCACCACGGTGTTGACGGTGTCCGGAGCGACGGGTGGGACGGACACCACCAGGGCATCGTCGTCGCGCTCCACGGACAACGTCTCACGCCGCGGGTCGGCGAGCAGGAACGCAGCAGTCGGGTCGTTGTAGATGCCGCGGACCACGAGCCGCGCGTCGGCGGGCCAGCGGAACACATGGAGGAAGAGCCGCGTGCCGCCGGGGATGGCCTTCTGCGTGCAGCGCCCCCAGTCGGGCGTGGTGAAGGGGCTGGCCGTGGTGCCGTGGATCGCTTCACCGTTCACGCGCATCCATGCGCCCATGCGGCGGAGGCGCTCCACGCTTTCGGGGGGAAAGGTGCCGTCGGGCCGGGGGCCCACATTCAGAAGGTAGTTGCCGCCCTTCGAGGCGATGTCGGCGAGCATGCGCAGCAGCTCGGCGGGGGATTTCCAGGCTGTGTCTTTGCGGTTCCACCCCCAGTGGTCGTTCATGGTCATGCATGTCTCCCAGTCCACGCCGGGGAGGCCGGTTGCGGGGATCTCCTGCTCGGGTGTGCCGAAGTCGCCTCCCGGTTCCCCCTCGCGCGTCACATCCTCGCGGCCCGGGCGGCGGGCGCCCACACGATTGTTCATGAGCGTTCCGGGCTGGATGGAGCGCACAAAGTCGTAGATCTCCCGTCCGAGCTGGCGGTTCCAGGTGTTCTCCCACTCGCCATCGAACCAGAGCACCCCGATGGGACCGTAGTGCGTGAGCAGCTCGCCGAGCTGGTTCTTCATGTGGTCCACATAGCGCCGGAAGTCGGCGCCCGCGGTGCCGCGCGTCGTCTCCCATTCACGGCGCGGGAGGTAGTCCGGATGGTGCCAGTCCATGATCGAGTGATACCAGCCGAGGGTGATCCCCTCACGTGTGCAGGCCGCGGCGAGTTCCTTCATGATGTCGCGCCTGAACGGTGTGGACATGATGTCGAAGTCCGTGTACTTCGAATCAAACAGGCAGAAGCCGTCGTGGTGTTTTGTGGTGATGACGATGTACTTCATGCCCGCATCCTTCGCCATACGCACCCAGGCATCGGCATCGAAGTGCACGGGGTTGAAGCGCCCGGCGAGGCTGTCATACACCTCGAGGGGGATCCGTGCCGAGGAGCGCATCCATTCGCCGTAGCCGGTCTTTCCGTTCCATTCGCCCTCGGGCACGGCGTAGAGGCCCCAGTGGATGAAGAGGCCGAAGCGCGCCTCGCGCCACCATGCCATCCGCTGGTCGTGTTGGGCATCGGTCTCCACCTGGGAAAGCGCCGGCGTGCACCATGCAAGTGAAAGGAGCATGATGGATGCGTGCAGAAGGGTGATGCGGCGGAAGCGGTTCATGCGCGTGCAGAGTGTGGTGTGGCGGCGTGGGGTGATGATGGGATGGGAATGATGCGCATGCAGGCGACGCGGGTCACTCGCGCCAGGTCCGCCCCTCGGAGTTGATGTGCCAGGTGCCGGCGGCGGGGTCGGACGCGGTGATTTCGTAGGTCGACTGCGTGGTGCGAAGCGTGGGGGTGAAGCGCAGATCAAGCGGCACGGTGCTGAGCGCCTCGAGTTCACGGAGCGAATCGGCCCAGCGATTGAAGCGCATCTGGTGGGTGCGCTGGGCGTAGTAGAGGCGGCGCAGCTCCCACTTCACCTCCTCCTGCTTCCGGAACACGAAGTCCTCGCGGGGCGCGGAGGCGGGTTTGGCGCTGAACTGCACAAAGCCCCACATTTCGGGGTAGTGCATGTTGATGAGCCACTGCTGGCTCCAGACCCAGTTGTCCTCCGGCCAGGGTTTGCCGGTGGTGGGGTTGATGGCCTTCCGGTACCGCCCGTCCACCACATCGAAGCGCCATTCGACGCGTGAAAAGTTGATGCGCCACTGGTCGCCGGCAACGGGAGGTGTGTCGTTGTTGCACTCGCGCAGGGATTCCCAGGGCAGGGCAAGCTCCACGGTCCAGCGGTCGTCGATGTCGTTGGGATCGTTGATGGTGCCGTGGATCCGGACGCCCGTCTTCATGCCGAGGCAGGTCCACGAATCGACGCAGGGCCCGTTGTCGCGGTAGGGGCGGACGAGGAGGAGATCCCACACCGTGTTGAAGGCATTCATCTCGATCTCGTAGTAGCCATGGGTGTCGCCATCGGGATCGATGAAAACCTCGAAGTCGTTGTCGTAAAAGATGACGGTGTCGCGCTGGAGGAGGGAGGCCTGGATGTGGGGTTCCCGGAGTTCGGCGGCGATGTAGAGATACGTGTCGTCCCAGAGCATTTTCGCACGGGTCTTGAAGCGCGGAGCGAGGCGGAGGTTGCCCTCGATGTCGGTGAAGGGTTCGGTCCACGGCACATCGTCCCAGTCCGCCTCGTCGATCGCGCCATCGATGATGATGGGGGCGGAGGCGCGGTAGCACACGTAGCCGCGCGGGCCGAAGGGGCCGGCCGGCGTGGGGAAGCGTGGCGGCTGGGGGCTGGTCTGGGCGGGGAGTGTGGCGGGCAGGAGGGCAAGAAGGATGAGGAGGGAGACGCGCATGGTGGTGATCCGAAGCGTGGTGAACGATGCCGGAAGTTACGAAAACGGGGGATGCGAACGAGGGTCGGCGGGCACGGGACGGGCACGGTCGGGGTGGCACCTTCGCATTTCCTCCGTTCATCCGTATCTTGCCCGGAGAGTTCTGCTGTCGTCCCTGCCCGCATTCCACGATGTCCGATTTCATACACCTCCACAACCACACCCACTATTCGCTTCTCGATGCCGCCTGCTCCGTCGACGACCTCGTCGAAGCCGCCGCGGCCGACGGCATGCACGCGGTGGCCCTCACCGACCACGGCGTCATGTTCGGGGCGCTCGAGTTCTCCAAGAAATGCCGGAAGAAGGGCATCAAGCCCATCATCGGCAACGAAATGTACATGGTGACCCAGGGCTCCCGCACCGACCGCCGGGCGTCGGACAACCACCCCGAGGGCAAACGCCATGGCTACAACCACATCGTCCTCCTCGCAAAGAACGATGTCGGCTACCACAACCTGCTCAAGCTCACCACGCTCGCCCACACCGAGGGCTTCTACTACAAACCCCGCATCGATTTCGAGCTGCTGGAGCGGCACCACGAAGGACTCATCGCCCTCACCGCCTGCCTCGGCGGAGTCGTGGCGGCCCACCTCGTCAACGACGACTACGCCACCGCCCGCTCCATCGCCGGCCGCCTCAAAGACCTCTTCGGCGACGATGTCTACCTCGAGATCCAGGACCATGGCATCGACCGCGAAGCCATCGTGCGCGAGGGCATGGTGCGCCTGGGCCGCGACCTGGGCATGAAGCTCATCTGCACCAACGACTGCCACTACATCAAGCGCGACCACGCGGTGGCGCACAACGTCCTCCTTCACATCCCCGATGTCAGCGTGGCGGAGGACATCCACAACCTCCGTTACGGCACCGATCAGGTCTACTTCAAAAGCAGGAAGGAGATGGTCGAGCTCTTCCGCGATCACCCGGATGCCATCGCCTCCACGATGGAGGTGGCCGACAAGTGCACCTTCGAGATCGAGCTGGGAAGGACGCACATGCCGGAGTTCCCCGTGCCCGTGGAGCTCGGCGACATCAGCCTCGACGAGTATCTCAAGCGCCTCGCGGAGGAGGGCCTCGAACACCGCTACACCGCGGTGACAGCCGACATGCGCGAACGCCTCGCCTACGAGCTCGACGTCATCGCCCGCATGCAGTACCCCGGCTACTTCCTCATCGTGCAGGACTTCATCAACACCGCCAAGCGCCGCGGCATCCGTGTGGGGCCGGGGCGCGGCTCGGCAGCCGGCAGCCTCGTGGCCTATGTGCTCGGCATCACCGATGTCGACCCCCTGCGCTACGACCTGCTCTTCGAGCGCTTCCTGAATCCCGACCGCGTGTCCATGCCCGACATCGACGTCGACTTCCAGGACGACCGGCGCGACGAGGTGATCCAGTACGTGCGTGAGAAGTACGGCAGCAACTCCGTGTCCCAGATCATCACCTTCGGCAAGCTCTCGGCCCGCGCCGTGCTCAAGGATGTGGGGCGCGTGATGGGCGTGCCTCTGAGCATCGTGGAATCCATCACCAAGCACATCGCCGTGCGCATGGGCAAGGTGACGCCGCTCAAATACGCCCTCGGGATCGAGACGGATCCGGAGCAGGACGAGGACCGCCGCTGGAAGCCCGTCAAGGAGCTCGAATGGGTGAAGAACTCGCCCGATGAGAAGATCCAGGACATGGTGAAATACAGCCTCATCCTCGAGGGGCTCAACCGCAACGCCGGCATGCACGCGGCGGGCGTGGTGATCGCGCCGAGCGACACGTCGGATTACGTGCCGCTCTACAAGACGCCCAACACCGAGCTCATGACCATGTTCAACGGAACCGATCTTGAGGAGGCCGGCCTGCTCAAGATGGACTTCCTCGGGCTCATCACGCTCACCGTCATCGATCGCACCATCGCACGCATCCGCGAATCGCGCGGCGAGGAGATCGACATCGACCGCATCCCGCTCGACGACCAGACAACCTACGACATGTTCGGCAACGGCCAGACGGTGGGCGTGTTCCAGTTCGAATCCGCCCCGATGCGCGCGTATCTCGGCAAGCTCAAACCGCAGTCCATCGACGATCTCGCCGCCATGAACGCGCTCTACCGGCCCGGCCCCATGGAGTTCATCGACGACTTCATCGACCGCAAGTTCGGGCGCAAGCAGATCACCTATCTGCATCCGTCCATGGAGCCCATCCTGAAGACGACCTATGGCATCATCGTGTTCCAGGAGCAGGTGATGCAGCTCGCCTCGGTGATCGCGGGCTTCACGCTGGCGCAGTCCGACATCATGCGTCGCGCGATGGGGAAGAAGAAGCTCGACGTCATGGCCCAGCAGCGCGAGGCCTTTGTGGCGGGCGCGGAGGCGAAGGGCATCAGCCGGAAGATCGCGTCCGACATCTTCGACATGATCGACAAGTTCGCGAACTACGGCTTCAACAAGTCGCATTCCGTGGCCTACTCGCTTCTCGCCTACCAGACCGGCTGGCTCAAGGCCAACTACACCCCCGAGTTCATGAGCGCCATGCTCACGTCGGACATGGCCAACACGGACAAGGTGGCCGTGCTCATTGATGAATGCCGCAAGCTCGGGATCGAGGTCCTCCCCCCCGACATCAACCACAGCCGGTCGGACTTCGTGGTGCACGGCAACGCCATCCGTTTCGGACTTGCCGCCATCAAGAATGTGGGCGCCGCCGCGGTGGACAGCATCGTGGAGGAGCGCGAGAAGAACGGCCCGTACAGGAACATCTTCGAATTCTGTGAGCGCCTCGGCACGCGCAGTGTCAACAAGAAGACGCTGGAGGGGCTGGTGCTGGCCGGCGCGCTCGATTCCATCCACGACAACCGCGCGCAGGCGTTTGAGGCGATCGAAACGGCCATCACCCACGGGCAGAATCACTTCGCCCACCGCGAGTCCGGCCAGTCCAGCCTCTTCGACGTGCTGGAGGACGTGGGGCACGCGGAGGAGAAGTACCCGCCGCTGCCGCGTGTCCGGGATTGGGCGCCCACCGAGAAGCTGTCGCGGGAGAAGGCGGTGCTCGGTTTCTACATCTCGGGGCACCCGCTCGAATCCTGGCGCATGGATGTGGAGGCGCTCGCCACCATCCGCCTTGGCGAGGCGTCGGGCGATGTGGATGGCACCGTGGTGCGCGCCGTGGGCGTGCTGGCCTCCGTGCGCCCCAAGATCGACAAGAAGGGCAACACCATGGCCTTCATCCAGATCGAGGATTTCACCGGCCGGGCCGAGGGGCTCGTCTTCGCCGATCCCTACCGCAAATCCGCGCAGCACATCAGGGCCGAAAACCCCGTGCTGGTGCTGGGCAGGGCCGAGTCCGGCGGGGATTCCGTGAAGATCGTGGTGGAGGAGGTGATGAGCCTCGAGGATGCCATCCAGCGCTTCACCAAATCCATCGTCATCCGCATCAACGCCCGCTCCACCACGCCGGAGCAGCTTCAGACGGGCATCGAGGCGCTCGACGACCACAGCGCCAATGGAAACTGTGCGTGTTTTTTTTATGTTGCAGACGGCGAAGACACCTGGAGTCTTCATGCAAAAAATCACTACGTCAAACCCACAAAACCCCTGCTCGATCGGTTGAGGGCCGTGTTCGGGAAACCCAACGTCCAGATCAGCGTCGAGTAGCTACAGATTCAAGGAGAACTGCATGAAACCGGTCGAAATCACTGATGGCAATTTTGAGGAAGTGGTGCTGAAGTCCGACAAGCC
>CAYUYM010000019.1:0-28952 GCA_964449305.1 uncultured Chromatiales bacterium
GCCTCACCCTGTGTTTTGCTGTTTGCATGGATGGGAAAAACAGGTATTTTCACATACGAACTATTCGCCACCGCAAACAATCCGCCATGCGACCACCACATCCAGAAATCCCCGATTCGTCGTCCATTTCAGAACGTGCCGAGCGCATCGCCGAGGTGCTGCCGTCCATCATGAACAGCATCATGATGTCGCGCACGCATCAATCCAAGCGTCCCGGACCGGAGATGACGTTTCATCAGTACCGCTCGCTTCTCATCATCAAGGAGATCGGTCCCTGTTCGCTGCAGAGCCTGGCAGCGGGGATACGGCTGGCGACGAGCACCACGTCGCAGCTTGTGGACCGGCTGGTGAAGGCGGGGCTGGTGACGCGCGAACCGCACGAATCGGATCGCAGGATGATCGTGTTGAAGATCAGCAAGCAGGGGGAACTCATCGTGCTGCGGCGCGCCGAGGAGCTGAAGCGGAACTACATGCGCATGCTCGCCATGCTGAGTGACGAGGAGCAGGAGGAATTTGAACACGCCTTCCGCAGCATCTCGCGTGCTGCGAGGAAGATCGAGGCCGGCATGCTCGAGGCGCGTGAAAAGGCCATGGCGGGCAACCCCCTCGGCCATCTCGGCAACCATCTCGGTGGGCTGCCCCCCGGACACGGGCATCCCGGACACGGGCACCCGGGCACCGACGACACGACACATCACGGATGAACGGTCCATCGGGGTGGCAGGAGGTGCAGACCATGATCCGCACCCACGCTGCCCCGCACCCTACGCATCATCGGGTTCCTTGCGGCCGGCGCGCGCAATGCGGATGAACTCGTCCTGACTGTTCACCACGCGTTCGATGTCGCTGCGGGCGGGACGGACGTGGTTCCCATCGGGCAGCAACTCGTAGGCACGGACGTTGTCGGCAAAGACGATGCCGAGCACCTGGTTGAGGATGCGTTTCCTGATGGATTCATCCTCCACGAGGCACATGGCCTCGACACGGCGGTTGAGGTTGCGCGGCATCATGTCGGCGCTGCTGATGTACATCTCCACGTCGCCCTGGTTGCCGAAGGCCAGCACACGGCTGTGCTCCAGGAAGCGCCCCACCACGCTGCGGACACGGATGGTGTCACTCACGCCGGGCAGCCCGGGGCGGAGGCAGCAGATGCCGCGGACGTTGAGATCCACGCGTACGCCCGCCTGTGAGGCACGGTAGAGCGCGCGGATGATCTGCGGATCGACGAGCGCGTTGAGCTTGAAGATGATGTGGCCGGGGGTTTCCGGGGTGTGTGTAGCGATCTCCCGCTGGATGAGCTCCAGCACCTTCTGGCGCATGGAGATGGGCGCCACGATGATCTGCCGCCAGTCGGTCTGATGCGAGTACCCGGTGAGGTAATTGAAGAGCTCCGTGGCTTCGTGCCCCATCTCCGCGCTGCATGTCATGAGTGCAAAGTCGGTGTAGAGGCGGGCCGTGAGCTCGTTGTAGTTGCCGGTGCTGACATGGACGTAGGTGCGCAGCCCCTTCTTCTCGCGGCGGACGATGATGGCAAGCTTGGCATGGGTCTTGAGTCCGAGGATGCCGTACACCACATGGACGCCGGACTTCTCGAGTGCACGCGCCCAGTTGATGTTGTTCTCCTCGTCGAAGCGCGCCTTGAGTTCCACGAAGGCGGTGACCTGCTTGCCGTTTTCCGCGGCATGGGACAGCGCGGTGAGGATCTGCGAGTCGCCCGAGGTGCGGTAGAGTGTCATCTTGATGGCCAGCACACGCGGGTCGTCGGCCGCCGTCTCGATGAGGTCCACCGTGGAGGAGAAGGAGTCGTAGGGGTGATGGAGGAAGATGTCCCCGCGGTGGATGGCGTCGAAGATGTTCTCCTCGCGGCGGAGCGCCTCGGCGATGCGCGGGGAGAAGGGGGGATCCTTGAGGTGTTTGTAGTCGAGCCTGGTGAGCACCATGAAGTCCGCGAGGTTGAGCGGTCCGGGCACCTGGTACACGTCGCGGTCGGTGAGGCCGAGGGCCTTGGTGAGACGGGCGCGCACCTTGCGCGGCATGCGCATGTCGAGTTCCAGGCGGACCGCCTCGCCCCAGCGGCGGCGGCGCACCTCTTCCTGGATCGTGGTGAGGAGATCGGACGCCTCGTCGTCGGCGATCTCGAAGTCGGCGTTGCGTGTGACGCGGAAGGGGTACCACTCCTTCACGGTGAGGCCGCGGAACAGGGTGTTGGCAAAGGCGGCGATGACCTCGCCGAGCAGCACCACGTGGTGGCCCTTCTTGTAGGTGGGGATCTGGACGAAGCGGGGGAGCACCGGCGGCACCTGCACCACGGCCACGCGGTCGTCGGAGGTGACGGTGTCGGCCACGGTGACCATGAGGTTGAGTGAGCGGTTCAGGAGATGAGGGAAGGGGTGTCCCGGATCGATGGCGAGCGGTGTGAGCACCGGGAAGATCTCCGCGTTGAAATGCCGCTCAAGCCACTCCAGCGCCTTCGCGTCGAGGCTGTCGAAGCTGTGCAGCACGATGCCCTCCTGCGCGAGCTTCGGAAGGATGTCCTCCGTGAGGCACTGCGCCATGGTGTTGACCATGCGGACCACCTCCTCCCGCACGGCGTCGAGCGTGTCCTCCGGATCGAGTCCATCGACGGCTGGTTCCATGATGCCGGCCTGCATCTGCTGGCGGAGCCCGGCGACGCGGATCATGAAGAACTCATCGAAGTTGGACGAGACGATGGCGAGGAACTTCAGGCGTTCGAGCAGGGGGTTGCCCACGTCGAGCGCCTCGTTGAGCACACGCTGGTTGAAGTGCACCCAGCTGATCTCGCGGTTGATGTACAGCGAGGGGTCGTAGAGATTCACCTGGGCGGGCTCACCGGCTGGGTCGCTCCCCTCGCGGCGTTTCTCCGCGGTGAGGGCGGCATCCTGTGCGTCGGCATAGAGATGATGGATGTTGGTCGCGGCCATGGTCGGACCTGATGTGGAACAGAACTGCACAATGGTACGAAATACCGGGGGCAAAGGAAACGTCAATTCCCGTCCCCCGCCACCAGCGCGAGGAGGACGGGGCCGCGACGCGGGGATGGGGAGCCGCCCTGCAGATGTGGGATTCCACGGTGCCACTGTTCGTATGAAATCCCCTCGGAATCCCCTATTTTTGTGGACATGTTTTTTCACAAACATTCACTGCCATGCTTCTTCATCAATGCACCATACACGAACCCGTGTCCGTCGAGGGGACCGGACTGCACACGGGAGCGGAATGCACCCTCACCTTCAAGCCGGCGCCGGAGAACTTCGGTGTGCGCTTCATCCGGACCGATCTCGGTGGCAGCCCCGAGATCCCCGCGCTTGTGGATTACGTGGTCGACGTGTCGCGTGGCACGACGCTCGGCATCGGGGACATCAAGGTGTACACGGTGGAGCATGTGCTGGCGGCGGTGGCGGGCCTCGAGATCGACAACATCATCATCGAGCTCGACGGGATCGAGCCGCCGGTGGGTGACGGATCGGCCATGCCCTTCGTGGAGGCCCTGCTGAAGTCGGGGATCCAGAAGCAGGAGGCGCCGAAGGACTACCTGGTCATCGACAAGACGATCCAGTACTCGAACGCGGAGAAGGAGGTCGACATTGTCGCCCTGCCGCTCGACGACTACCGCATCACGGTGATGGTGGATTACAAGAATCCCGCGCTTGGCAGCCAGCACACGGGGCTGTTCAACCTCTCGCAGGAGTTCATCAGCGAGTTCGCCCCCTGCCGCACCTTCTGCTTCCTCACCGAGGTGGAGGCCCTGTTCGACGCCGGCCTCATCAAGGGGGGCAACCTGGCATCCGCGGTGGTGATCGTGGACCACGACCTCGACAAGGAGCACCTGCAGGCGCTCGCCACCAAGCTCTCGCTCGGTGACGATGTGCACCTCAACCCCGAGGGCTTTCTCCAGGACATCCAGCTCCGCTTCAAGAACGAGCCCGCCCGGCACAAGTTGCTGGACATGATCGGCGACCTCTCGCTGGTGGGTGTGCCGCTCAAGGCGCAGATCCTTGCTGCACGGCCGGGGCACGCCTCCAACGTGGAGTTCGCCCGGATGATCCGCAAACTCTATCACGAGAAGAAGCTGGTCAAGAAGTTCCAGATCGAGCGCAAGGAGGGCATGGTGTTCGACATCAATGCCATCATGGACATCCTGCCGCACCGTTATCCCTTCCTCCTCGTGGACCGCATCATCGACCTGGAACTCGACAAGAAAATCATCGGCCTGAAGAACGTGTCGATCAACGAGCCGTTCTTCCAGGGACACTTCCCTGGTCAGCCCGTCATGCCCGGTGTGCTCATCATCGAGGCGATGGCGCAGTGCGGCGGCATCCTCATGCTCAACTCCCTGGGTGACGCGCACCGGGACAAGCTCGCCTTCTTCACCACCATCAACAACACCCGCTTCCGGCGCCAGGTGGTGCCGGGCGATCAGATCATCCTCGAGCTCGAGCTGTTGAACCAGAAGCGCAACATCGTGATGATGCGTGGCAAGGCCTTTGTCGGCGGCCAGCTCGCCGCGGAGGCGGAACTGAGCGCCGCCATTGTCGACCGCAACAACGCCCCCAAGTAACACCAGATACAGACACCCATGCCCGACATCCACTCCTCCGCCATTGTCCACCCGCATGCGCAGCTCGCCGACTCCGTGAAGGTGGGCCCCTTCGCCGTGATCGAGGCCGATGTGACGATCGGTGAAAACACCACCATCGGCCCGCACTGCATGATCGACAACGGGGCCCGCATCGGCTCCAACTGCCGCATCCACCACGGAGCCGTCATCGCCACACCGCCGCAGGATCTCAAGTACAAGTTCGAGAAGACTGAGGCCTTCATCGGCGACAACACCGAGATCCGCGAGTATGCCACGGTGAACCGCGGCACGCCGTATTCGTGGAAGGTGGTGGTGGGCGGCAACTGCCTGCTCATGGCCTACTCCCATGTGGCGCACGACTGCGTCATCGGTGACAACGTGATCCTCGCGAACTCGGCGCAGCTTGGCGGCCACGTCGAGATCGGCCGCAACGCCATCATCGGCGGGCTCACCGCCATCCACCAGTTCTGCCACATCGGGCCCTTCGTCATGGTCTCCGGTGCATCCGGCACAAACAAGGACATCCCCCCCTATGTCAGGGCCGGGCACTTCCCGGTGCAGTATGCCGGGCTCAACGTCATCGGGCTCCGCCGCAACGGCTTCAGCCGCGAGGCCATCGACGCCATCCACGAGTGCTACCGCATCATCTACCACAGCGGCCGCAACGTGAGCCAGGCCCTGGAGCACATCCAGGCCACGATGCCCACGACCCCGGAAGTCGAAACCATCATCCAGTTCATCACCTCGAGCCCCCGCGGCATCATCCGCGCCGCGCGCACCGTGGGCGCGGACGAGTGACGCAGCACTCCACCTCCAACAGGGCACTCCCATGACATCTCCCTTGCGCATCGGCGTGGTCGGACTCGGACACCTCGGGTCCCTCCATGCCAGGATGCTGTCCACCGCGCGTGGCGGCATGCTCACCTCGGTGTATGACACCGACAGCGACCGCTGCGCCGCCATCGCCGCCCAATACGGCACCACGGCGGCACCGGACCTCTCCACACTGCTGGACGCGGTGGACGCCGTGTCCATCGCCACCCCCACGCCGGCACATTTCGAGGTGGCGGCCATGGCCATCGAGCGCGGCAGGCATGTGTTCCTCGAGAAACCCATCACGGAGACGGTGCAGCAGGCGCGTGATCTCAACGCGATGGCGGCGGCCCGCGGCGTCCTCGTCCAGGTGGGGCACATCGAGCGCTTCAATCCCGCCATCGTCGCCATCGACCGCTACACCCCCGATCCCCTCTTCGTGGAATCGCACCGCCTGGCGCAGTTCAAGGCCCGCGGATCCGATGTGGCCGTGGTGCTCGACCTCATGATCCACGACATCGACATCATCCTCGCGCTGGTGAAGAGCCAGGTGGAGAAGATCGATGCCAGCGGCATCGCCGTCATCTCGCAGTCCGCCGACATCGCCAACGCGCGGCTCCAGTTCCGCAACGGCTGCGTGGCGAACATCACCGCCTCGCGCATCTCCCAGAAGCAGATGCGGAAGATGCGCCTCTTCCAGAAGAACGCCTACATCTCCATCGACTTCGGAAAGGGGCAGGCCGAGGTGTTCCGCCTGGTGGAGGAGGGCGATGCCGAGGTCGCACCCACCACCATGCTCGGCAACATCGACTGGGAATCCGCCAACCGCACCATCGCCTATGAAATCCCCCCGGTGCCGGAGAATCACAACCCGCTCCAGTACGAACTGCAGCTGTTCGTGGACGCGGTGAACAACGGGACGCGTCCCATCGTGGACGGCGAGGCGGCCCTGCATGCGCTCGAGGTGGCGGAGGAGATCGTGAAGATGATCGACGCACAGATGGTGCGGCTCGGCTGATCGGGGCGGGCAGCCATCCCTGCCTCACATTTGCCCGCACGTCGATGCCCGGCATCACGAGGGGACGGGCACCATGCATGACGCACCACGTGGCCCGTCATTGACACCCGGGCCCGCGTGCAGACGGCTGTCCGTCGATCGGGTGCATCACGATTGATACCGGAGGTTTCCATGCGTGGCGTCCTGCTCATCCGCTTCCTTCTCGCCCTCTCACTCCCCGGGCTCCTGTCCCCCGCACGCGGCGCAGCCCAGGTGACGCCACCATCCGTGACGACGTCGCCCCCCGTGCTGAGCGGCATCGGTTCCGACCCCGTCTCCACCACGGAGGTGGTCCTGCAATGGCGGACGGACGTCCCGACACGCACGGTGCTGCGATGGATGCCCTGCGACTCGAACCGGCAGCCCTTCCGCCCCATCGATTCGCTGACCGATGACGTCCCGTCCATCACGCATCGCGTCACCATCCCGCGTCTCACACCGGCAACCATCCACCGCTGCGAGATCACCGCCACCACGTCCACGGACGCGGCGACCGCGACGGCATGGGTGATCCCGCGCTCCACATCGTCGGGCACCATCGACGTGTACTTCAACCACTCCATCGACACCTCGGTGAGCACGGGGGAGATCGCCCATGGAAACCAGTCGTTTGAAAAGCTCCTGATCAAACGCATCGCGGCGGCGACGCGCAGCATCGACATCACGCTGTGGGGGTTCGACCAGCTCACCGATGTGGTGGTGGCCCTCATTGACGCGCAGCGCCGGGGGGTCCGCATCCGCTTCATCACCACGGCGGCACCGGACACACCGCTGGTGGATTCTCTGCGGCGCCACGGCATCCCCGTGCTGAAGCGCACCACGGACACCAGCTTCTCCATGCACAACAAGTTCTGGATCTTCGACCACCGCGGCTCCACCGACCCAATGAGCCAGTTCCTCTGGAGCGGTTCGACCAACGTGACGCATCCCCAGTTCCACTCGGACCGGAACAATGTGATCCTCATCCAGGATGCGGGGATCTGCGCCGTGCACACCATGGAGTTCGAGGAGATGTGGGGCTCGCACACGGACACCCCTGATCCAGCGAACGCACGGTTCGGCCGACGGAAGGAGGACAACACCCCGCATGCGCTGGTGGTCGGCGGGCGGCGCATCGGCGTGTACTTCGCGCCGACCGACAGCGTGGCGCTCGAGGTGGGGCGGGTCATGTCTGCGAACGCCACCAGCCGCCTGGCCTTCTGCATGCTGAAGTTCGAGCTGCCCCGCATCGAGGACACGCTGCACGCCCTCCAGAATCGCGGATGCCGCATCATGGGCGTCTTCGATTCCACCAACGTGCTGCTCCCGGGATCAGCCTGGCCAAGAATGTCGGGCTCCGGCGTGCCGGGTGCCTGGGCACCGCCGGCGGATGTGGTGATCGACACCATCCACGGGCTGATCCATCACAAGTACTGCCTCATCGATGTGGATGACGCCTCGGGCCCGCCCATCACCATCACCGGATCCTACAACTGGGAGACGCCGGCCGACACCGCCAACGATGAGAACGTGCTCATCATCCACGATGCGCGCATCACCAACCTCTACCGGCAGGAGTTCTCCGCACGCTGGAGTGAATCCGGAGGTGCGCCGACAGGGACCGACGCATCACCGCCACCAGCCATCCCGTCGGCGGCGGTGATGCTCCATGCGAACCACCCCAACCCGTTCGGCGGCAGCACCACCATCACCTGCACGCTCGGCACGGCAACAACCATCGTGCTGCGGATCCATGACGCGCTGGGGCGCGAGGTGGCACGGCCCTTCGAGGGGCCCATCGCCGCGGGCGTCCACGCCTTTCGTTGGGACGCGGCGCGGCTCCCGGCGGGTGTGTACTGCTGCACGCTGGAGACGGCGGGCACGCGGTGCACCATCCCCATGATCCACCGGCCATGACGTGCCGACGACGCCACCCCGGAAAACCCCGGACAGCCCTCGACAGGCTCCCGGAGAATGTGCATTTTCGCTGCATGGTTCCACCCTGCTCCGCGAGGGGGCACCAGACGACGACGCACTCCCACGTTGTCCGCTCGATCCGCCACCCCTACCAATGACCGCCAACGTCGGATCCCCTGCTCCACCTGTCCCGCCCCTGTCATGACACGTCGCTTCACCGATCATGTGTCCGCCATCGAGGCCCGGCTCCAGCCGGCCCTTCTCGATGCCACCGGCATCGACGCCCTCCATGCGCTGTGCGATCTCCTGCCATTCGACACGGCTTCGAGCTTCGGGTTCGAGACGCGGCTTGATGTGCCCGTGCCCCGGTGCGATTTCTTCCTCCAGATCTTCCATGGGGAACCGGGAATCGACATGCTGGCCGGCGCCTCCGCCGTGGCCGATCTCGATCCCACACTGCTCCGCGACCCCGAATGGCGCAGGGTTCGCAGCCTGTTCCAGCTCTGGCGCGATCCCGACTCGCTGCCCGCCTTGGCGGTGGAGCAGATGTGGCTGGAGTTTGACCGCTCGCAGCAGGCATACACGCACCTGCCGAATCTCTTCTTCCGCATCACCGGTGGGGACCGGTTGCGCATCCTCCCGGCCGACCGACTCCGCATGGTGCTCGATGCCGTCTACACCGCGCTCTATGACACGCCCTTCCCCGCACACCTCGCCGCATCACTCGACGCCTGCATCGCCGCCCTGCCCAATCCCTCGCATCTCTACCAGGTGGGCCTCATGCTCCCGCGTGGACTGGAGGCCATCCGTTTCGTGATCGTGCGCATGGAGCCCGCGCGCATGCGCCAGTATCTGCGCGACATCGCCTGGCCCGACGACATCGACGCCGTCATGTCCCGCTTCCACCACCTGTCTCAGCCCTTCAACTATGTCGTGTACAACATCACCATCGGCACCGGCGTCCTCCCGTATCTCGGCATGGAGTGTTATTTCACCGGCCTGCAACAGCCGACCAGCGGCGGCGGGTGGGCGGCCGCCTTCACTCATCTGATGGAGGAGGGCCTGTGTGATGCGTCCAAGCAGGATGCACTCATCGCCTGGTGCGGCAAGCAGCAGACCCACGGCTTCGTGCCGCAGCTCTACATCAACGGACTCAACCACGTCAAGCTCGCCCACTGGCACGGACGTCCCCTCGAGGCCAAGGCGTATTTCGGGACGATGATCCGCCCCATCGATTTCTTCACCCGTGTCGCGGCGGCACAGTCCGACAGCCGTTGAGGCCTTCCCCACCCAATGCCATCCATCCTCGACATCGACGCCCCCGACCACGACCATGCAGCGCGTGAGGGCATGAGCGCACCACGGCACGGTACGGTTGACACCGTGCTCCGGCGCATCGTGGAGCGCGCGGCATCCATGGCGGACCGCACCGCCGATCCCCTCCTCTTCCGCCCATGCGACACAGAAGCACGCGTCGTGGACGCGCGCAGGAGGGCATGGATGGACAACGCCGCGGCGGGCGATGCCACCATGTTCGCCAACCGCCTCGTGAACGGCGGGCTGACCTCGGAGGATGCCGACAGACTCCTCCACGATGTGGAGCTCATCGATCCCCGCGTGCTGCCGGAGTGGGCCGAGCCGCTGCGGGCGCTCCTCGGGCATCTGTCGGAGTACCGCTGCGACAATGTCCGTGAGGTCATCCACCACCTCATCGGCGCGGTGCATGACGGCGACATTCCCTTTGTGCATGCCATGGCACCGCTGGTCCATCACGCCGCCGACCGGCTCGGGGAGCGCTGCGGAGCCCGCCTCCGGCGCTGCCTGTCGGACGATGCAGTGCGCGCCCATCAGCTCGATGTGACGATGCTCATCCTGCACCAGTCCGTCCAGACGCTGTGGCTGGAGTTCTCCCTGTTCCGGCAGCCACGGCAGTCGGGCTTCGAACGCATGCTCCTTGCAGGCATGACCACGCCGCCGACCGGATTGTATGACGAGTTCACGCACCGCCTTCTCCACGGCGGCTGGACCGCCCTGTTCGAGGAGTACAGCGTGCTGGCACGCACCATCGCCCAGGTGATCGAGCGCTGGGTGGAAAGCACCGCCCGCTTCCTGGACCACTGGGAGGCCGACCGTGCCGCCATCGCCGGACGCTTCTTCGACGGCCGGGATGCGGGCATCATCACCGCGTACGGCACGGGCCAGGGCGACGTCCACGCTGGAGGGGGATCGGTGACGCTGCTCACCTTCGGGGACGGACGCAGGCTGGTCTACAAACCGCGGAATGTGGAACTGGAGGATGCGTGGTCGCGGCTGCTCCTCTGGCTCGACGAGCAGGGATTGCGGCCGTCGCCGATGCCCCTCGATGTGCTGGTGCGTGACGACCATGGATGGGTGGGGTTCATCGGACAGCGCGCGTGCGACACCATGGAGGACATCCGGGATTACCACCGACGCATGGGGGCGCTGGTGTTCCTCGTCTACCTCCTGCACGGCAACGACTTCCATCACGAGAACGTGATCGCATGCGGCGCCCACCCCGTGCTGGTCGACCTCGAGTCCATCATGCAGCCAGAGAGCAGCGGCATCGACGACGCGTTCGACCATCCGGCCTTCGTGCAGGCGCGGCAGGCCCATGCCGGCTCAGTGCTCCGCTCCGGCCTCCTGCCCGGCTGGAATCTCGCCGGCAACGGCCACACCTACGATGTGTCCGGGACGAGCGACACCAGCGGTGTGGAGACGGCGTTCATCATGCCGGAGTGGCGCGCAATCAACACCGATGCCATGCATGCGACGTCGCGCACCGCGTCGTATGGCGCGATGCCGAACGTCCCCGTCCTCGATGGTGTACGCATGGATGCCGCGGATTTCGTCGGGGAGATCATCGACGGCTTCACGCGCTGCCACACCCTGGTCGCGAAGCATGCGCACGAGTTGCCGCTGGAGCTGTTCCGCACCACGTCCGTGCGCCACATCCTCCGGTCGACGCGCATCTACGCCCAGCTTCTGCGGTCGGCGCATCACCCGCAGCGCATGCGGCACGGCATCGACCGCAGCCTGGCGTTCGAGGCGCTCACCCGTGCCTGGCTGCGCGGCCCCGCGCCGTCGCGCGCCTGGGCGCTGTGCGCGTCGGAACTCCGGCAGATCGGGGACCTCGACATCCCCGTGTTCCAGGCCCCGGCCGACGGGACGGCGATCCGTGCGCAGGGTGTGACCCTTGTGGCCGACGGACTCCGCTGCCCGGTGTACGAGGATGTGCTGCACCGGCTCCATCATCTGGACAGTCGCGACCGGGAGATGCAGATCCGCCTCATCCGGGCCTCCTTCGCGCTGCGCGACATGGAGCACGGTCGCGAGGCGATGGCCACGACACCGGATGGCGGCGACGTCCCGGAGCCGGCGACAGATGCGCAGCTCATCGATGCGGCGGAGGAGATCGCCCGCAGCATCGCTGCCGACGCCATCCGCAGCGCCGACGGTGGCTGCTCCTGGATCACCAGCGCGCTGCTGCCCGGCACGCGGCGCTTCCGCCTGATGCCGATGTCGCCCGACCTCCACGACGGACTCTCGGGCGTCGCGCTCTTCCTCGCGGCGCTGACGGCGGTGCGCCCGACTCCGGAGGTGTCCGACCTCCTCCATGGCGTCCTGCACTCCATCGAGAGCGGACTCCGCGTGCGCATGCGCATGAGCGGCCCCCCTGCGCTGGAGACGATCGGCATCACGTCCGGACTCCCCTCGGTGGTCCATGCGCTTGTCAGCATCGCCTCGATGACCGGCGCGACGGAGCCCCTCGCGCTGGCGCTCAGCACCGCGGCGCTCGTCGATGAGGCGACGATCCGGCGTGACACGCACTGGGACATCATCGCCGGCGCCGCCGGCTGCATCCTGTCCATGCTCGCGCTGCACCGCGCCACGGGCGATCCCGGAGCCCTGGCCCGGGCTGTGGCATGCGGCGATCACCTGCTGGCGCACGCGGTGGACGCGCCCGGCGGCGGCCTCGGCTGGCCCGATGCATCGGGTGTGCTGCTCGGCGGCTACTCCCATGGCACGGCCGGCATCGCCCACGCCCTGCTCCGGCTGTCGGAGGCGGCGGGCGACGACCGGTGGGTGGACGCAGCACAGCGCGCCCTGCGTCACGACCGCTCCCTCTTCAACGGACGGCTGGAGAACTGGCTCGACCTGCGCCGCTTCCCCGGCGTCGACAGCGACACGCCACGAGCCATGACCGCCTGGTGCCACGGCGCCTCCGGCATCGGCATGGGCCGCATCGCCCTCCCCCGCCGCTTCCGCGACGAGGCGACGGAGGACGACATCGCACGCGCCCTGGCCGCAACACTGCGCCATCCCGTGGCGGGATCCGACCACCTCTGCTGCGGCACCATGGGGCGGATCGAGCTGCTCCTCCTCGCCGCGCGCGATCGCGGTGACGCCGCGCTCGAGGTCGAGGCCCGCCGACGCGCCGCCATCGTGCTCCGACGCGCCGCGCAGCACGACGGGTACACGCTGAATCTCGGGACCGCGGGCGGGCTCGCCGCCCCCGGACTGTTCCAGGGGCTCTCGGGCGTCGGCCACCAGTGCCTGCGCATCGCCGCACCGGAGGCGGTCCCCTCCATCCTCATCTTTGAATGACACCGCATCACCCACACACATTGGAGACCATCATGGACGTGCGATCCAAGGCCACAGCCGCCATCATCGAGAAGGCCATGCGCGACGAGGCCTTTCGCCAGGAACTGCTCCGCGATCCCCGGACGGCGATCGAAGCCGGGCTGGGCATCACCATCCCACCACAGCTCACCATCACGGTGGTGGAGGACACACCCGACACCGTGCACCTGGTGCTCCCGCCATCCGGCATGCCGGCCGCGACCGAGCTGACCGACCCGGAGCTCGAGGAGGTGGCGGGCGGCTGGAATCCGTGGTCCAACAACTCGGAATGCGGCAGCGCCTGTGAATGGTGCCCGGGCACCTGAGACGCACACACAATGGCCCTGCCGTTGTTGGCGGGGGGGCGCGAAAGTGCCTGTGCGGATCGCCGTGAAGCCGTATCTTTGTGCTTCGACTCCGATGCCCCCCGCCATGACGACCGCGGAAGCGCGTCGGGGTGTTGACGCCACTGCACCACGATTCACTCCCGCCGCCAGCATGTCCGACCACACCCCCTCCGCCATCCCCCACCTCCCGCGCTGCACCTGGTGCGGCACGGATCCCCTGTACGTCGCCTATCACGACGAGGAATGGGGGGTGCCATCGCACGACGACGTGCATCTGTTCGAGATGCTCACGCTGGAGGGGGCGCAGGCGGGCCTGAGCTGGCTCACCATCCTGCGGAAGCGTGCCAACTACCGGCGCGCGTTCCATGACTTCGACATCGACCGGATCGCGCAGTACACCGACGCGGATGTGCTGCGCCTCATGGCCGACGCCGGCATCGTGCGCAACCGGATGAAGATCGAGGCGACCATCCGAAACGCCCGTGCGGCACAGGCGATCATCCGCGAGACGGGATCGCTGGGGGCCTTCCTCTGGGATCTGGCGGGCGGAGCCCCCGTGCGCAACCACCCCGGGACGCTTGCGGACATCGCCACACATACCGAGGCATCGGACCGGATGAGTCGCGCCCTGAAGCGGCGCGGCTTCACCTTTGTCGGCACCACCATCTGTCACGCGTTCATGCAGGCCGTGGGCATGGTGGACGACCACATGGCCGGCTGCTGGCGGAGGAGTGCGACACCCCTGTTCCACGAACCACCACGAGACACCGCATCATGACCTCCCCCTCCATCTTCGACGAGCGCGCCCCTGGCTGGGACGAGGAGCCCCGCCGCATCGCCCTTGCGTGCGCCATCGCCAACGCGATGATCGACGCGCTTCTGCCCGAACCCGACTGGGATCTGCTCGATTTCGGCTGCGGCACCGGCCTGGTGACGCTCCGTCTGTTTCCCCACGTCCGCAGCATCACGGGCGCGGACAGCTCGCGCGGCATGCTCGATGCCCTCGACGCCAAGCTCGCCGCACGCGGCATCACGACGGTGCGCACCGTGCTCACGGACCATCGGGCGCTGGAGCTCACCGGTGGATACCACTGCGTGATCAGCAGCATGACGCTGCACCACGTGGAGGATGTGCCCGCCTTCCTGACGCGCATGCATGCGCTGCTGCGGCCCGGCGGCCGCCTCGCCATCGCCGACCTCGATCCCGATGGCGGGCTGTTCCATCCGGATCCCACCGGCGTCCATCACGAGGGCTTCGACCGCGACACGCTCCGCCGCTGGTGCGCGGAGGCCGGCTTCACCGATGTCCGCATCACGACGGCCGCAACCACGCGGCGCCCGCAGCCCGACGGCACAACGCGCGAGTTTTCGATCCTTCTCCTGACGGCGCTTGCCAAGGCGGAGGGCGCTCCAGACACGGCCCGTCGTGCCACGGGTGTTGACGCATCCCGCAGCTCTGTCGCCGGCCAGTTCGACGCAGCGATCACCATGCTTGCGAACGCCATCGAGGCCTGTCCCGACGCGCTCTGGGACCAGGAGGCAGGCGGGCAGGTGTTCCGCGAGCTTGCGTTTCACACGCTCATCTATCTCGACCTCTACCTCTCCGAATCGGAGGAGACCTTCCGGCCCTGCGCTCCGACAATCGACGTGAACGTGTGCGAGGAGGGGTTGTTCCCGACGCGCCGCCACAGCAGGGAGGACATGCTGGCGCACGTGGCGGCCTGCCGGGCGAAATGCGCCGGGCGGATCGCCGCCCTCACGGACGCGGAGGCGTGGAGCCGCTGCGGATTCCCCTGGCTGGACCTGACGGTGTTCGACATGCTTCTTTACAACATGCGCCATGTGCAGCACCACGCGGGCCAGCTCAATCTGCTGCTCCGCCAGGCGGGCGGCGCGGTGCCGCGCTGGGTGCGGGGGGCATAGGGCGGAGCCCCCGCAGAAACTCCCGCCCGCTGCACTCCTCGCAGCGCTCGATGTACTCGATCCGGTCGTCGGGCGTCGCGCTGCTGAAGCGCGGATCGTCGCGCTGGATCAGACGCACCACGCGGTGACAGGCGAGGCAGAATTGCAGCCCCGTCCCCGCATGATACAACGCGGGACGGCAGGCGTCGCAGAGAAACCCGATGAAGTCCCGCGTGAAGTCCGGTGTCCGTGTGGTGACGCCGGTCGCACCACAGCGCGTGTTCAGGCAGACATACATCCATGGCGTTGTCATGGCAACCTCCGTGTGTTTGATCATGCGGATGCATCCTCCGTGCCATGAGATCCGCACGTGCTGAGGCTTGCTCCGCCGCGCCGTGACAGCACCACCTGTGAAGGTGCGGCACAGTCCTGCGGAGATTCTTCACAGCCTCTCGTGCCCGCGCTTCGGCAGCGCTGGCAGGCAGGACGATCTCCCGGCCCCGTCTGGCTCCGCGGCCTTCATGATCACGCCGTTCGCAACGCCTTCAACCTGCCGGGTACCCGGCGATGGATCATCGCGCATCCGTCGGGCTGGCGATGACCGCCGCCTGCCGTGCCACAGCCCGCTGCACCTCGACGGAAAAATTTCTTACATTGCCATGCAAGAATTTTCCAACAGCAGGAGGAACCATGCCATCCATGCTCTTGTCGTGCGTCGCGTATGCCGATGCCGGAATCCTTCAGACGCAGACGGACGGCGGGCAGGAGCCATCCCTGGGCGCGGTGCTGACCGCCGTCACGGATCCGTCGTTTGCCGCACGCGACGTCACAGACGTCCACCTCATCTGGAACGATGCGGTGACGCCAATGGGCAGTTCGCTGTATCCTGCGGGCGTGCATTTGCAGAAGGTCGCCGATCGCATCCGCAGGGAGATCCACGCCCGGACGTCCATCCCCCTCTCCCGCATCCGCCTGCATCAGGTGGAGCTGGAGAATGTGGCGGATCACATCGAGGTCTACCCGGCCATGGTCCGTGTGCTCACCGCCATCGACGCGGTGACGCCCTTCGCCGGTCGTGCGGTGTATGCCGCCATCTCGTCCGGCACGCCGGCCATGCAGACCTCATGGATCCTCATGGCGGAGGCCGGTGTCTTTCCGCTGCGGCTGCTGCGCAGTGTGGAACGGAGGCATGCGAAGGGCGGTCCCCTGGTGGTGGACGTCCCCCTCCAGTCCGGCATCCTCCCGAAGCTCGAACGCCTGGAGGCCTATCAACGCGCCTTCGCCACATCCGCCACCAATGACGTGTTCCTCGTGAACGACCCCACCGCCCTGTCGGAGAAGCAGCAGCGCCTCGTCGCCGCCGATGAACATATCCTCATCATCGGCGAGACGGGCACGGGCAAGGAGGAACTCGCGAAGTCCATCCACGCCTCCCTGTGCGCATCGCGCGGCACCACCATCCCCTTCGTGCCGTTCAACTGCGGCGCGGTGCCCCAGGCGCTCTTCGAGAGCGAGCTGTTCGGCCACAAGAAGGGCGCCTTCACCGGTGCCGACACGGACCGCACGGGCCTCCTCCACGAGGCCGACGCGGGCGTGCTCTTCCTCGACGAGATCAACTCCATGGCGTTGGATCACCAGGTCAAGCTCCTGCGCTTCCTGGATTCCCGGACCGGCGACTACCGGCGCGTGGGCGATTCCCAGGTGCGACACTCGCGGACCCGCATCGTCGCGGCCTCCAATGCCCCGCTCCGCGCGCTCGTGGCGCAGGGCCTCTTCCGCGAGGACCTCTACAACCGTCTCTGCGCCATCGAGTTCCGCATCGCCCCGCTCCGCGACCGGCAGGACCGCATCGTCCCCATCGCGATGCTCCTCCTCCAGCAGTTCGGCTCACCCCTGCGCCTCGCCCCCGAGGCGGAACGCCTGCTGCGGCGGCATCCCTGGACCGGCAACGTCCGCGAGCTGCGCAATGTGATCCGCCGTCTGACGCTGCTCCACAACGACGGCATCGTCACGCGTGCGCACCTCCGCGACGTGCTGTCGAGCTTCGACGAGACGCGGACGGCGCCGGTAGAGATCCCGGAGGATCTCCATGGAAAGGCCATGGACCTGGTGAAGCAGATCCTGGCAGAAGCGGCCATGCGGCAGGCCAACGACAACACGGTCCAAGCCGCCCGCATCCTGGGCGTCAGCCACCCGACGGTGAAAAAGCTGGCGAAAGGGTAGAGACCGGAGGCGCCGTGCCGTCAGGGCCGGGCCGCCCTTGTTCGCGGGTGAAATGGTGGGTGGCATGATGCGCGACGCACCGGTGGCGATCACACCTGCTGACGGCGCACAAGATCGGCATAGCGGCCGTTCAGCGCCATGAGCTCCTCATGTGTCCCGCTTTCGACGATGCGCCCGTCCTCCATGTGATGGATGCGGTCGGCGTTCTGCACGGTGGACAGGCGGTGGGCGATCACGACGCGTGTGGACTGGAGCTGCTCGAGGCTGCGGCTGATGTTGGCCTGCGTGGCATTGTCGAGCGCCGAGGTGGCCTCGTCGAAGAAGAGGATGCGCGGGCGTGACACGATCGCCCGCGCGATCATGATGCGCTGGCACTGCCCGCCGGAGAGCGTGCTCAGCCCCCCCGTGATCACCGTGTGCATGCCCATCGGCATCTGACGGATGTCGTCGTGAAGCCCGACGGCGCGGGCCGCCTCCCATGCATCCTCGAACGTGGCGGTCGAGACACCCGTGATGTTCGTGAGAATGCTGCCGGCCGCAAGCTGTGCGTTCTGCAGCACCGTCCCCGCCTGTCGCCGGAGCGAGGTGGGGTCGTACATCGCCAGCTCCTGCCCGTCATACAACACCGATCCGGACTCGGGCGCATCGAACCCGAGCAGCAGACGCAGCAGCGTGGATTTGCCGCTGCCCGAGGGACCGACGATCGCCACGAATTCCCCGGGCATGATGTGGAGCGAGACATCGTTCAGCACCAGCGGACCCTCCTTCATGTAACGGAAGGACACGTTCGCCACCTCGATCTCCCCGGCAAGCCCGGGAAGCTCGGCCTTCACTGCCCCGTTTTCCGGCGTGGCATCGAGGATGGGGCGGATGCTTTCCAGCAGGGGGATGGCCATGGCATAGGACACGCCCGCCATTCCGAGCTGCAGGAACGATGCCACCGTCATCATCAGGGCGGTGGTGAACGCAAGGAACACGCCGCTCGACATGGAGCCCGGCGGGTGACCGGCGATCACGACAAAGACCAGCAGCGTGGCTACGGTGGGCACGGCAGTGATCACCTGCGTGGCGGCAAGAAACCCCCTCCGCATCTCGAAGGTCAGCGTCTTGTGCCGCGCAAACACGGCCGCCCAATGCGCAAAGGCGTGGGACTGCGCTCCGGCCACACGGATCTTCGAGATGCTGGAAAGAAACTGGTTGAGCAGGCCGAACATCCGCTGTTGCAGCGCGATGATCCCCGTCTGATGCCGGCGTATGCCGCGGGCGATGATCCCCACCACACCGATCGTCACCGCAAGCAGAAGCGTGATGAGGGCCGTCAACCCGGCGTCGTAATACAGCAGCAGCGAGAAGTTGACCAGCAGGAACACCGCTCCGAGCACGCTGTAGATCACCGTGCTGGAGAGGATCTGCCGCAGCATCATGATGCTGTTGGCCTTCGCCGCCAGCTCACCCGACTGGTATCGGCGGAAGAATGGGACGGGCAGGTTCAGCAGGCGGTCCCAGATGGCGGACTGCACCACGAAGTCCACCTTCGTCTCGATGCGGATCATCGCGAGGCTGCGTACCGCCTGAAACACCATGGCGGCGACAGCCGCGATCAGCAGGAGCAGCGCGTAGAGATGCAACTGCCGGTGGTCCGTGTTCGGGATGACGGCATCGAAGATCTCGCCCGTCAGCATGGGGGTGAGAAGCGTGAAGACACCACCGACCAGGCCCGCGAGGAGCACGGCCACAACATCGCGTCGGCAGCCGCGCGCGGCAAAGCGCAGGAGGGCGAACCCGGTGATGCGTTCATCCGGAAGCGGGCGGTAGAATTGCCGTGCCTGCGGTTCGAGGCCCCCGGCCAGCTCCTGCGTCAGGGGACGGCAGATGTCTGCGGTGGGATCGACGTAGTCGTACCGGCCGGGCGCGGTGGGGATGAGCGCCACCGGCGCCCCGCCCCCGCGTGTGCGGGCGAGAAGCGGACCGTTGTCCCGCCGCCACCATGGGCCGTCGAGCTTCACCGCCCTGGCCCTGAAGCGCGAGGCGCGGAGGATGTCCCGAAGCATCACGGGGGTGCCATCCTCCCCACCGGAGCGGGGCGGGGCTGTGACGGTGACCCCCGATGCCTCAGCGACAAGGCGGCAGGCCGCGAGGAGCGGATCCTGGCCGGCCGCGCCCGCCGTGCGGCGGATGCGGGTGTTGATGACCGAGGCGATCTTCAGGAGCGCGGACGACCGCTGCCGTGCCTCGCGCGCAGCCTTGTCCTTCAACCGGTTGAATTCATCGACGGAGGACAGACGTGTGTTGAACAGCTCGCACCAGAACACCATGCGGTGGAAGTGGGCGAGCTGCCCCCAGAAATCCTCCCGCAGGCAGACATCTTCCGTGTCGTGGATCCGGCATTCGATGCGTGCCATGGTCTGCGCCCAGGAGTCCTGCGTGAGTGGTGCGATGCGTGCCTCGGCGTCCTCACGGAATTCCTTCATCCCCAGGAACAGGGCGTTGCCCTCGATCAGCTCCATCCACACCACCCCCCTGTGCGACCGCACCCTCCGGTTGGCCTCGATGGATGGCGCCTCACCCACCGCAAGCATCTGATCCGTCCTCGGATTGATGTCGCGCGAGATGGCATGGGACAGGTGCCCGATCCACTGGTCGAGCACCGCCACCGCCTCCGCGCGATGTGCCTCATCGGCCACACAGGCCCTGAACTCGTCCATGGTGATGGTGATGATCTCCGTCCCCGGCGCCGCGACGGCGACCAGCCCTCGTGCGTCGCCATGGTTCTCCAGCGCCATGCCGAAGAGGGCCTCGCCGGCATCGCCCGAGAAGAAATGCGAGCGGCTGCCGACGGGGGTGTCATCCACGATGGACACGGAGAACACGTCCACATGGCCGTCGGCGATGAACCACACGGTGTCGTCGTGGTTGAGTGTGAAGGGCTGGTTGCCGCCGATCACCGCACAGCTGCCGGCGGCACGCAGGCGCTCACACAATGACGGGCGGTATGGTGCGCTGCCGGTCATTCGCGTATCAGTGTGGTGTACAGACCATCCATGGCCATCAGCTCCTCGTGCGTCCCCCGCTCCGCAATGCGGCCCCTGTCCAGCACGATGATCTCGTCACAATCCCTGATGGTGCTCAGGCGATGGGCGATGATGAGGCAGGTGCAGCCCGTCCTCCGGATGTTGGCATCGATGCGGTGCTCCGTGGCGGCGTCGAGCGCGGAGGTGGCCTCGTCCAGGATGAGGATTGACGGGCGTGTGGCGAGCGCGCGGGCGATCTCGATGCGCTGCCGCTGCCCCCCGCTGAAGTTGCGCCCGTTCTCCTCGATGAGGGAATCATAGGCCCCCGAGCGCATCGCGATGTCCTCGTGGATGCAGGCGTTCCGTGCCGCCTGAATGATGTCCTTCTCCGGCAGGGTCTGATCCCAGAAGGCGATGTTCTCGCGGATCGTCCCCTCGAACAGGAAGAGGTTCTGATCGACCATGGAGAGGGACCCGCCAAGCACCGACCGTGAGTGCATGGAGCGCGGCTGGCCGTCGAAAAGGATCTCCCCGCTCCAGGGCTCGTGGAGGCCGCTGACAAGGTTGGCCAACGTGGATTTGCCGCAACCCGTGCGACCGACAATGGCCACGCGCGAACCAGGACGCAGCAGCAGCGAGAAGTCCGTGATCAGCGGCGGCTCCAGGGGACTGTACCCGAAGGTGACATTGCGCAGCTCCACATGGCCGTCGAGCTTGAGCCTGCGCGTGGCATCCGGGGCTCCGTCATCGGACATGGCGACCACCTCCGACGGATAGTTGTAGACATCCTCGATGCGCTTCATGCCACCCTCCACATCCTGCAGCACGCTGCCGAGGTGGACGAGCGACACGATGGGCTGGGCGAAGCCTGCAAGCAGGGCCTGGAAGGCGACGAAGGTCCCGACACTCATGCCGCCGTTCATGATGGACTCCGCCCCCATCAGCAACACCACCACGCTGTTCACCGCGGTGAGGAAGACGGGGATCACCTCCAGGGACTGCGTCAGGATGCCAAGGCGCTGCTGCACGTTCAGGAGCTTTGCCTGATAGCCCGCCCATCGCGCAAAGAAGTCGGACTCGGAGGCGGAAGCCTTGAGCGATTCGATCATCTGAAGTCCGGATGCGGACAGACCAAACATGCGGCCATTGTCCTGCTGGAAGCGCTGGTTGAAATCGACTCGCTTTCGGGAGACGTGACGGAGCGCGGCAAGGTTCAGCAGGGACACGGCGATCGCCACCGCTGCGAGGGGCACGCTGATGGACAGCATGAACCCGGCGTAGAACACGATCATCACCAGGTTCAGCAGAGTGGTGCCGAGCTGCCCGGTGAGCAGCGACGCGATCTGATCGTTGGTCCCGACGCGCATGGAGATGTCGCCGGCCGTGCGCTGTGTGTGGAAGGTCATCGGCAGATGCAGGACATGCCAGATGAAGTGGGCGCTGTGTCGCAACGCGAGACGCATCTCCAGGCGGATCATGCTGTACTGCTGCATCCAGCCGAGCAGGATGCGCAGCGCTGTGGTGAGCGCCATGCCGGCAAGCAGCGGCACGATCCACGAATCGACATGACGGATCAGGATCTCGTCGACAAACACCTTGGAAAACAGCGGGATGATGATGCCCGGAATCAGCAGGAGCAGTCCCACAAGAAACAGGAAGGTGAGGCTTGTCCCCAGCCCCGCGAGCCAGCGCTTCATGAAGGGAAGGAGGCTGGGCCTGGCACCTGCCGGGGCAAAGTCCGGTCCCGGTTGAAAGGTCATGACCACGCCCGTGAAGCCCTTGTCGAAGGCCTGCGAATCGATCACCCGCGGTCCCGTCGCGGGGTCGTTCAGGTACACCCTGTTCCTTCCGAATCCCTCCACCACAAGGAAGTGGTGAAACTCCCAGAACACAATCATGGGCAGGGGCATGTCACGCAGGTGCTCCGGTTCCTTCTTGTAGGCATGGACCTCGAGGCCATGAGCCCTGGCGGCCTTCACGAGATTGCCCGCGGTGCTTCCATTGCGGGACACCCCGCAATCCACACGCAGCCGTTCGAGCGGCACCCAGCGCCCGAAATGCGCCAGCACGCTGCCCAGCGCCGCGGCGCCGCATTCCACCATCTCCATCTGCAGCACGGTGGGCGTGTGCACGCGACGCGTGCCGGCGAGACGCTGGAGGAGACCGCGCAGCATGCGAAAGGGATGGAGGGTCATGTCATCAGAGTGTGGAGTGCTTCACATGAAGCGGATCAGAAGAGATGGGAGATGGGCGTGCGACGTGCGGTGACGATGCGGGCGCTGCATTCCATGCCGTTCATGGAGGTCAGAAGCGTGCGGTCGGCATCGGTCGGCGGGGTGTTGCCCGGATCGATGACGGCGTGGACCTCGTGCCACGCGCCTGTGGCGGCAGCATCATCGACGGAGCCATTGCGCAGCCAGCGGTGAAGCGTCTGTGGCGATGCGGCGCTGGTGGCGATGACGCTGATGTGCGCCCTGCGCAGGTGTTCCGGGACATCACCGCGCGAAAATCCCAGCGTCACCGGCATGCCCTCCTGCAGCCGTGCCACATCGTCGGCGGCGACGAACAGCACCACGGAGGGATGCATCATGGCGCTGTCCGGCGGACGCTGCACGGCCAGCACCGGAGCGCCCATCTCCACCACATCCCCCACACGGACGCGCAGGTCGGTGATGATGCCTGCGTGGCGAGCGGTGATCCGCTCGGTGCTGCCCTCCGGCACGCGCCGCAGCAGCATCAGCTCCTGTCCGGGTTCCACGGTGTCGCCGATGGCGCAATGGATCGCATCAATCTGACCACGGACATCCGAGACCACATCGCGGGGCAGTTCATGGGTGATGCAGATGCCCGTTCCGGTGACCACCTGTTCGATGGAGCCAAGCACGCTCCAGGCAAGGATGCCGGCCATCACCACAACGACGGCTGCCAGCAGCAGCCACGAGCGGGAGGAGTTGACGTGCAGCAGTTCATCGAGATCCTCGGGCGTTGCCAGGGATTCGAGAGCCGTGTTTCGGAAAATCTGTCGCCCAAACATGTCATCCACGGGTTTGGTTGAAGGACACCGGTTGTGCCTGACAATATGCACAAAACATTGCGATTTGTCTCCCGACGGGATTTCATTCGTCGGGAAAAAGCGGCAAGTTTGCGGTTGTGCAAATCCGCACATCGCGCACTTCCACGAGGACCAACATTTCGTGGCGAACATTGTATGTTTCCGATCCACGGTGGCCCCGACCGCCGACGTCAGCCGCCACTCGGTTGTTGCCCATGCGCATCACCGCGACCGACGCATCCTCCGAGGATGAGCTGACCAACGTCGCCGCGGCTTCACGGACACCAACGAGGACGCCACCTGCACAACCACGTTCCTTCCCCATCCACTTCCCCCATCCCAAGGAGCAACCATGCAACTCCCCGACCTGCGCAACATCATTGCACAACACATCACCGAGCGTGCCATGACCGATGAGGCATTCCGCAGCACCCTGCTGGCAAATCCCCGCCAGGCCATCGAGGCGGAGATAGGACACGCACTCCCGGACGGGATGAAGGTGACGGTTCTTGAAGAGACGGTGGACAGTGTCTACCTGGTGCTGCCGAGCCAGACCGGGTTCGACAATGAACTGACGGAGGTGGAACTCGCCGCCGTCAGTGGCGCCGGCTACAGCGCCGGATCGGGAGATGCCGCCGACTGCATCCCCATGTGGTGAGCCCGACATCCACACACTGACGGATGCCGGGGACGCCACGTGCACAGCGCACATCCCCCTGTCCACTGTCCGATCATGAGCCGACCACCATTGCCGGCGGCCTCATGCACACCAGCGAAGACCTCAGCACCTGAGTCCCTTCCCCTTTCGCACTTCCCCCCGGCAACGTGCCAACGTGATACCGTGTCACCCTCCTCCATCCATCGCGCCATCGCGTACCTGGCAACCCACAGAAATGCCCGGGGTGTCTGGTCCGATTTCACGCTTCCGACGGGGGAATCCGACGGCTGGGTGAGCGGCTATGTGGGAGGCATCATGGCGGCAGCGGACAGCGAGCGCGCCCGCATCGTTGCACGCGAGGTCTGGGACCGGCATGGCATCAAGGGGTGCTTCACCGGCCATGGTGGCTGGTCCTTCAACCGTCATTCGCCGGAGGATGCCGACAGCACCGCATGGAGCCTCCGCTTCGCGCTGGCGCTGGGGCTTCAGGGCAGGATCCGCGTCACCATGGGGGAGGATTTCCTTCGGGGGCACATCACCGGGGCGGGTGGGATCGCGACCTTCCGTGTCGACGCGGAACGCCTGCATCACTTCCTCCAGGCGCCGGATGTGGATCTCCCCGGATGGATGGGGGTGCACACCTGCGTCACCGCTGCCGCAGCCTGCGTCCCCGCATTCACCGAACTGCTGGTGCCTTGGCTCCTGGCCAGGCAGCACGAAGACGGCCGCTGGGACGGCTACTGGTGGGAGGATCCGCAGTACACCACGTCGCTGGCTGTGGAGGCGCTGGGCATGAGCACCGTTGGAGGCCGCGCCGGGGCCATGGCCCGGGCAGCCCGGTGGACGGCATCCACGCTGGACGACCAGGGTCTGGTGCGCAACGACGATTTCCCGGATGGATCACCCTTCGCCACCGCCCTGGCCGTGCGCACATTGCTGCTCGCGCGCGGGGTCCGGAATCATGATCGTGTGGTGGAGCAGGCCGTGCGCAGGCTCATGGCCATGCAGCGCGGGGACGGATCGTGGCAGCCATCCGCACGGCTGCGCGTGCCGCCGCCGACCATGGTCACACCGGAGAACCAGGCCGCGTGGCGTTCCGGCACCGGGCTTGCCTGGGGCACCTGGTCGCTCGATCAGCATGCCCTGTTCACCACGGCCACCGTGCTGGGCTGCCTCGTGCTCGCGCAGCAGCAACGATGAATGCACCGGCACGCGTTGCCTCAACGGATCCCACGAATGGCAGGCACCGGAAACCCGACGTTCCACATGAGGAACACCACCGGACAGAGCCTGTCGACGAAGCGTTGAACCCATGCACACACCAAAGCGGAAACCATCATGCGCAGCACCGACACCACCACCGCCTTTGCACACCACATCATCAACAAGTCCATGACCGATCCGGATTTCCGGACACGCCTGCTTGCCGATCCACGCGGCGTGATCGAGGCGGAATACGGCATGTCCCTGCCGTCGTCTCTCACCATCACCGTCGTGGAGGAGACACCCGATTCCGTGTTTCTGGTCCTGCCCGCACGGGATTCCGATCAGGAGGAGCTCACAGACGCCGAACTCCGCCATGTGGCCGGCGGCGATGACGACGGCCTCTGGTCCGCCTTCGTCTCACGATGCTGGCCGTGCATTTGATGGGGGCGTCGCCCCCCCCGGGAGTGCGTCGCCCCCTCAAAGCGGGATGTTGCCGTGCTTCCTGCGTGGGTTGGTGTCCACCTTCGTTTCCAGGATCTCCAGGCAGCGGATGATGGTGGGACGCGTCTCTTCGGGCAGGATCACATCGTCGATGAAGCCGCGCTCAGCGGCGACAAACGGGTTCGCGAACTTGTCGCGGTACTCGGTGATCTTGTCGTCGAGCGCCTGGTCCGGATTCTCGGCCGCGCTGATCTCCCGCTTGAAGATGATCTCGACCGCGCCCTTCGGGCCCATCACGGCGATCTCAGCCGAAGGCCACGCGAAGTTGAAATCACTGCGGATGTGTTTGGAGTTCATCACATCATACGCCCCGCCATAGGCCTTGCGCGTGATCACGGTGATGCGCGGGACGGTGGCCTCCGAGAATGCGTACAGCAGCTTGGCACCGTTGCGGATGATGCCATGCCATTCCTGGTCGGTGCCGGGCATGAACCCTGGAACATCCTCGAACACGACGAGGGGGATGTTGAAGCAGTCGCAGAAGCGGACGAAGCGCGCGCCCTTGACCGAGGCGTCGATGTCCAGCACGCCGGCAAGCACCTGCGGCTGGTTGGCGACGATGCCCACGGGGCGCCCGTCGAAGCGCGCAAAGCCGACGATGATGTTCTGCGCGTAGTCCTGATGCACCTCGAGGAAATCGCCGTTGTCCACCACCATGCGGATCACCTCGTTCATGTCGTAGGCATGGTTCGGGTTGTCGGGGATGATGGTGTCGAGCACGGCCTCGCGGCGGTTGCGGTCGTCGGTCGGCTTCAGGCGCGGAGGATCCTCGGCCCAGTTGGGCGGAAGGAAGCCGACAAGGCGGCGCAGCTCGCGGATGAGGCTCTGCTCGGATTCGCAGGTGAAGTGCGCCACACCGCTCTTCTGCGCATGCGTTGCCGCTCCGCCGAGTTCCTCGGAGGTCACCGATTCATGCGTCACCGTCCTGACCACGCTGGGCCCGGTGACGAACATGTAGGATGTGTCCTGCACCATGAAGATGAAGTCCGTGATGGCCGGGGAGTAGACGGCGCCGCCGGCGCAGGGGCCGAGGATGGCGCTGATCTGCGGCACCACCCCCGATGCGAGCGTGTTGCGGAGAAAGATGTCGGCATAGCCGCCAAGGCTCATCACGCCCTCCTGGATGCGGGCGCCGCCGCTGTCGTTGAGGCCGATCACCGGCGCACCAACCTTCATGGCCATGTCCATGATCTTGCAGATCTTCTCCGCATGCGTCTCCGACAGGGAGCCGCCGAGAACGGTGAAGTCCTGGCTGAAGACGAAGACGAGGCGGCCATCGATCGTCCCGCTGCCGGTCACCACGCCGTCGCCGGGCACCTGCTGCCGTTCCAGACCGAAGTCCCGCGACCGGTGTGTGACGAACATGTCGATCTCCTGGAAGCTGTTGCGGTCGAGCAACAGATCCAGCCGCTCACGGGCGGTGAGCTTGCCTTTTTCATGCTGTGCGGCGATGCGATCCTTTCCACCACCCTCGAGGGCGCGGCGGCGCATGTCCTCGAGTCGACGACGATTGACTTCCGACATCGGGTTCTCCTTGTCTACTGGGCGTTGAGCTTTTTGCGCTCCACGTCGGCGAGCATGGCATCGAAGGCGTCGCCATCCAGTCCCTCGAGCTCGGCGATGGTGGTGCTGCGGACATCGAATTCGTTCATGATCTCATCGAGCTTGCCGCTCACCTCCGCCGGTGAGCGCATCGACACAGCCTGGTCGCGGAACAGCTTCACCATTTCCTCGATGGTCTCGATCTGGGCCTTGACGAGCTCCCTGTCGCGGCGCACCTTCGCAATCTTGTCGAGGCGTTTGCGGAGGATGTCGGCCTGACGCTGCTTCACCTCGCGCACGGCCTCGTCGTCACCGGCCATCTCCGCCTCGAGCGCGTCGAGCTTCGCCTGCACCTCCCGCCCGCCACCCTCGCGCAGCAGCCGGTCGTAGGCATCGAAGGCCGAGAGCAGGGAGGCGAACTTCATCGTCATCTCGTCGAGCCTGTCCGTGAGCGCGGCAAAGAAGGACGCGTCCACCTTCTCGTAGCCCTGCTGCGTGCGACGGATCTCGTCGGATTGGCGAAGAAGCGCATCGTACCGGGCCTGCATGGCGGCGGGCAGCTCGCGCAGCAGCTTCCTGTTCCGATCATCGAGATCGATGCGCTTGTCAACGATCTTCTTGTTGTCCACCGAACGGCGGAAGGCCGGCATGGCCGGGGCAAACATGAGCCATGCCACCTCAAGCGCGGCACCAACGAGAAGCGGGATCGGGTTCATGGAGACGAGGCCCAGAAGGCCGAAGCCCGCCACTCCCACGATGTTGAGCTGATGGATGAGGGCGGCCTTGAAATAGTGCGGGTAGGACATGATGGTGACCGGCAATGGGAAACAGGATGAAAATCGTCGGAATATAGGGAAATGCGTGTGGGGGGACAACGGGAAATGCGAGTGCAGGTGGTGCCGGCTCGCAACGCGTTCTTCAACACAAGGGATCCATGGAGGGACGCCTCGATGGACTTCGTGAAGGCTCGTCCCTGCCAGCCCGCAACGCATCAAGACAAACCACCGATGATTTTCTGTCAGATCCTTCCATGCAACGGCGTGGATCGCCTGGTCACTCGTGCAGGTCGCGGATCCAGGATGGTTGACGACAACATCATGAATTCGCGAGTTCCTGCAAACACCTCGGCAAAACACCCTGGAAATTCATCATCACATGTTGATTTACACGGTGAATCATCTGAATACCATCGGACATCCGTCAGCAGTGCGCCTGCTGTCAGGCCTGCCTGAACCCCAGGGCGAGCACCATGGCCTCGGCGCCCGGCGAGCAGGGCAGGCGGTCCAGCGTGTGCGCGGCGAACTCCCGACGGATGGGGTAGGCGCTGCGGCGCTGCGCAAACGCGCGGCCGCGCTCCGCGTCGCCCAGCCCGGCGATGCGGCGCATGAAGGCGTCGTCGTCGCGGATGTCCCACACCTGCCGCACAATCATCTCCGTCTCCTGCATGTCGCTCTGGTTGCACGGCGAGATGCAGCCGATCGGTTCGGGCGTGTCCAGTGC
>CAYUYM010000020.1:0-28109 GCA_964449305.1 uncultured Chromatiales bacterium
CTATTCCTCGGTGAGCCACATGGGCTTCGTGATCCTCGGCATCTTCGGCATGACGGTGGAGGGCATGCAGGGCAGCCTCATCCAGATGATCAACCACGGCCTCTCCACGGGCGCTCTCTTCATGATCGTCGGCATGATCTACGACCGCCGGCACACACGCATGATCGAGGACTTCGGCGGCATCGCGCGCATCATGCCGGTGTTCTCCACCTTCTTCCTCATCGTGACGCTGTCGTCCATCGGGCTGCCGGGGCTGAACGGCTTCGTCGGCGAGTTCCTCATCCTGCTCGGGACCTTCAACTCCGTGATCCCGGGCGCGCCATGGTTTGTGACCTTCGCCGCCACGGGGGTGATCCTTGCCGCCGTCTACATGCTCTGGATGTATGGCAGGGTGATCTTCGGCACGTCCCGCAACGAGGCGAACGCCTCGCTCAGGGATCTCGACGGGCGGGAGATCGGGCTGCTTGTCAGCCTGGTGCTCTTCATTGTGTGGATCGGCGTCTTCCCGGGCACCTTCCTGTCGAAGACCGAGCCCACCGTCCGCAAGGTGGTGAGCACGGTCCATGAGATGAAGAAGACGCACGACACGCTCCAGACCGTCCCGCTGGTCACGACCGGGCAGGCGGCAGACCTCACCCGCTGATTTCCCGGCAACCGGCACACTTCACCAACGCAGGCGAACCATGGAACACCTCTTCAGAGATCTTGCCGCCACCGCCCCCATCCCCGGCCTGACGATCACGGCGCTTGTGGTCATTCTCGTCAACGCCTTCATGAAGGAGTCTGACGGACTGCAGTTCTGGCTGACGTTGCTGGGCCTCGCCGCCAACCTCGTCCTGGCCGCAACCACACTGTTCCTTCCGGGGACCGCGTTCAACGGCATGACGGTGACGGGCGGCTACGCGAGCCTGTTCACGATGCTCTTCCTCGTGGCCGGCCTGCTGACGCTCCTCAATGCGCGGTCGCATCTCCTGAAGATCGGCGCCCCCCGCGGTGAGTTTTTCATCCTGCTGCCGCTCTCCATCATCGGCATGATCGTGTTCTCCACGGCGCTGGATCTCATCCTCACCTTCATCGGACTCGAGATACTCTCCATCTGCCTCTATGTGATGGCGGGATACACACGACGCCGGCCCGCCTCCAACGAGGCGGCACTGAAGTACTTCCTGCTCGGGTCCTTCGCCTCCGGCTTCTTCCTCTATGGCATCGCCCTGGTGTTCGGCACCACGGGTTCGACGAACCTCACCGTGGTGGCGGAGCGCCTGGACAGCCTTCAGTACAATGTGATGTTCCACCTCGGCCTCGGCCTCATGCTCATCGGCTTCGCCTTCAAGGTGGGCGCGGCGCCGTTCCATGTGTGGGTGCCGGATGTGTATGAGGGCTCGCCCACGGTGGCGACAGGCTTCATGGCCACGGGTGCGAAGGCGTCGGCCTTCGCCGCGCTCACCATCGTGTTCACGCACGCGCTCGGCACCTCGCACAACCAGATCTCGCTGGCCCTGGCCGTCCTCGCTGTCGCCTCCATGGTGATCGGCAATGTCCTTGCCATCGCCCAGACCAACGTCAAGCGCATGCTCGCCTACTCGAGCATCGCGCACGCCGGCTACCTCCTCATCGGCATCACCGCCGGTGGCATCGAAAGCATCGACGCGGTGATCTTCTACCTCGTGGCCTATGTGGTGACGAATCTCGGCGCCTTCGGCGTCCTCGCCCTCGTGGAGAACGAGCACCAGGAAGGGACGGATCTCGCGGCGCTGTCCGGCCTCGGGCGCCGGCGGCCCGTGCTGGCCATGCTGTTCGCGGTGTTCCTGTTCTCGCTCATCGGCCTGCCGCCCTTCGCCGGCTTCTTCGGCAAGTACCTCATCTTCATCGCCGCCATCAAGGCGGGCTACACCTGGCTCACCATCGTGGGCGTGGTGATGAGCGTCATCTCCGTCTATTACTATCTGCGCGTGCTCGTGGTCATGTACTTCAACGAGGCGACCGCCGGGGGAGAACTCCGCGCCACGACGGCGGACTGGCTGCCGCTCGTCGTCTCCGCCGCCCTTGTGCTGCTCCTCGGTTTCGTTCCATCCCTGATCCTCAATCTGCTGACCAGTCTCTTCCTCTCATGAAATTCATCCTGAACGCTGACGCGATGCGGCGATGCGACGAGACCGCCGTTCGTGACTTCGGCATCCCCGGCGCAGTGCTGATGGAAAACGCGGCACGCGGCGCGGCAGACATTGCGCGCGCGCTGCTTGCCGGCACACGCGCCCCGCACGTCCTGGTGGTGTGCGGCCGCGGCAACAACGGAGGCGACGGATTCGCCGTCGCCCGCCACCTCGCCAACGCGGGCATGACCGTGGAGGTGCGTCTCCTCCATGCCGACGACGACATCACCGGCGACGCCCGTCTCAACCTCGACATCCTTCGTCGGATGGAGGACGGCAGCACCGTCTCGATCGCCCGCATCACCGATGCCGCGGAGATGGAGGCGGCCCTGCTGCATCGCCCCGATCTGCTGGTGGACGCGATTCTCGGCACAGGCCTCTCGGCTCCCGTCACAGGCCTGGCAGCCGGGGTCATCACCGCGATGAACGCCTCCGGCATACGCACGCTCGCGCTCGACATCCCGAGCGGCATCAGCGCCGACGACGGCGAGGAGATGGGCGTGGCGGTGCAGGCTGCCGCCACCGCCACCATGGGCGCGCTGAAGCCCGGGCTCCTCATCCGACGCGGCCGCGCCTGCGCCGGGGAGGTGCACCTCGTGGACATCGGCATGCCGCGTGCCGTCTACGAGAGGAACCGGGCCAACACCTTCCAGCTCGAGGAGCGGGAGATGCTCGAGGCCATCCCGCGCCGCGCCTTCGATGCGCACAAATACCAGATGGGCAAGGTGTTCGTCCTTGCCGGCTCCCCGGGCATGACCGGAGCCGCCGCCATGGCCTCCGAGACGGCGTTGCGGACGGGCGCCGGCATCGTGCGCCTGGGCATCCCCGTGAGCCTCAACACCATCATGGAGGTGAAGCTCACCGAGGTGATGACCGTGCCGCTCAAGGAGACGGCCGAGCAGACGCTGAGCATGGGCGATTTCGAACGCATCCTGAACTACGTGAACACCTCGACGGTCACCATCCTCGGCCCGGGCATCTCGCGCAACTACGAGACGCAGACCCTTGTGCGCAAGCTTGTGACCCATTCGGAGGCACCCATGGTGCTCGACGCGGATGCGTTGTTTGCGCTTGTGGGCCATCCGGATCTGCTGTTGCAGGCCAGGGTGCCGCTCGTCCTCACGCCGCATGCCGGCGAGTTCTCCCGCTTCACCGGCCTGACCGCGGACGACATCGAGCGCGACCGCATCGAACTCGCACGCATCTTTGCCATGGAGAACCAGGTGACGCTGGTGCTGAAGGGGGCCCCCACCGTCATCGCCACGCCCCGCGGCGATGCCTTTGTGAACCCGACCGGCAATCCCGGCATGGCCACGGCGGGGTCGGGCGACGTGCTCACAGGCATCATCGGCGGGCTCATCGCGCAGGGCGCGTCCATCACCCAGGGCGCGTGCGGGGGCGTCTATCTCCACGGGCTCGCGGGCGACCTCGCCGTGCAGCGTGTCGGCCAGCAGGGCATGATCTCCTCGGACATCATCCGCGGGCTCGGCGAGTATTTCGCCGAATCCTTCGAGGCCATCAGCGCCGCGCGCTGACACCGCGCCCGACGTTTTTCCACCCCGGCGGCCCTGCCGCCACGGGGAGTTTCATCACCCATCCATCATCACAATGCTTCACCGATTGATCCACTCACGCACCTCGAGATTCCTCGCGGCACTCGTACCGGCGGGGATCCTCAGCTCCACACATGCGCTCGCCGAAGAGGGGACGGCCGCGCACATCATCGCCCCCTCACCTTACATGATCGCCCCCTTCGTCATCCTCCTGATGGCGATCGCGCTCATGCCCTTCATCCACAAGCACTGGTGGGAGAAGTACTACGCGCACACTGCCGTGGCACTCGGGCTCGTCACCATCGGGTACTACGTCTTCTCGCTCGACAACGGCACGCGCATGGTGCACACCGGCATCGAGTACGTCAGCTTCATCTGCCTCATCGGCTCGCTCTTCGTCGTCGCCGGGGGCATGCACATCAACGTGGGTGGCTACGCATCACCCATCAAGAACGCCCTCCTGCTCCTTTTCGGCGCCGTCATCTCCAACCTGGTGGGAACCACCGGGGCATCGATGATCCTCATCCGTCCCTTCATGCGCAACAACCGCGGGCGCCTCAAGCCGTTTCACATCGTCTTCTTCATCTTCATCGTGAGCAACATCGGCGGCGCTCTCACCCCCATCGGTGATCCCCCGTTGTTTCTCGGCTACCTCAAGGGTGTGCCCTTCTTCTGGGTGATCGCAAACGTGTGGCACATCTGGCTCGCTGCCGTGCTCGCCGTGCTGGCGGTGTTCCTCGTGTTCGACACGCTCGCCTGGCGGAGGATTCCGCAGGAGGAGCGTGACCGGGAGAACGCCGTGCCGGACACGATGCGTTTCCAGGGGCTCCACAATCTGGGCTTCCTCGCCGTCATCCTCGCCGCGGTGTTCATCCAGAGCCCCATGTTCCTGCGCGAAGCGCTGATGCTTGCAGCCGCGGTCGGCAGCCACCTCACCACGAAGAAGGAGGTGCACGAAGCGAACGACTTCAACTTCGCCCCCATCCGCGAGGTCGGCTTTCTCTTCATCGGCATCTTCGCCACGATGGTGCCGGCACTCGACTGGCTCGAGCTCAACGCCTCCACCCTCGGCATCAACGCGGCGGGTGGCTTCTACTGGGGATCCGGCATCCTCTCAAGCTTCCTCGACAACGCCCCCACCTATCTCAACTTCCTCTCCGCCTCCATCGGGCTGCTCATCCGGCCGGAGACTGTGGCGCACATCCAGGGCATCATCGCGCACGGCCTCACCCCCGACATCCTCGGAACGCAGACCGCGGAGATCCAGGCCACGATCGCCACGCTGCAGCATTACCATCCGTCACTCGTGGCGGCAGGAGCCTCCGTACCCGCGGATCAGATCCACATCGCCTCCCTGCTCGCGCTTCATCCGATCTACATCATGGCCATCAGCATCGGCTCGGTGTTCTTCGGCGCAAACACGTACATCGGCAATGCACCGAACTTCATGGTCAAATCCATCGCCGAGCAATACGGTGTGTCCATGCCCACCTTCCTTGGCTACATGGCCCGGTATTCCATCCCGGTGCTCATCCCGATCTTCTTCGTCATCTGGCTCCTCTTCTTCGCCGGGTGACGCAGCATGCGGTCAGGCGAAACGCACATCCGCAGCACCGGATCCGACGCATCCTCATCGGCACTCCGCACCATGGTGCCGCTCATCCTCTGGACCGCGTTCATGCTGCTTGTCCTGCTGACGCCCGGTGACCGGGTGCCCACCTTCGGGTGGGACATCCCCGGTGCGGACAAGGCCGCCCACGCAGTGCTGTTCCTCCTCCAGGCCCTGCTGCTTCAGCGGGCCTGGAGTGCGGATGCAGCCACCGCCGTTGCCCTGCGCACGCTGGCGGTGGTGGTGCCCTTTGCCGCAGCAACCGAGCTCATGCAGCTCCTCGTGCCGGGTCGCAGTGCCGACATCCTTGACTTCCTCCTGGACTGTGCCGGTGCGGTGATGGCCATCCCCCTGTCCCACGCCTGGATGGCGCACCGCCGCCGCGCCGCCTCCCGACGATCCGCTCCATCCACCAGCAGGCACCTGCAATGACTCCACGCCTCAGGTATCGCTTCGATCAGTTCATGTCCCGCGGTCCGCGCTCGGTCATGCTCGGGCTCTTCCTTGTCTCCGCCGCCTTCGTCCTCCTCTTTGCCGTGGTGATGATCGCCTTCGGCATCACCGGCGATTCCCCGGATGGCGGGGCACCTGGATTGCCGCAACTGCTGTGGACCAACACACTCCACCTGATCGATCCGGGCAATATCGGCGACGACGAGGGGGCTCTGCCCTTCATGGTGCTGATGTTCCTCATGAGTCTTGTGGGGATCATCATCTTCAGCACACTGATCGGTGCGCTGAACCAGAGCCTCCAGGACACGTTCGAACGACTTCGAAAGGGGCGCTCCAAGGTTGTCGAATCCGGGCACACGGTGATCCTGGGCTGGTCCCAGCAGATCTTCACGATCCTTGCGGAGCTCCAGACCGCGCACGCCGGCGGGGATCCGCTGTGTATCGCCATCCTGGCAGATCGGGACAAGGTGGAGATGGAGGCGGAGATCCACGACCGCCTCTCGCAGATCCAGCTCACCTCCAACGGAGAGGGCGACGATGTGAACACCCCCGGCCTGCGTCGCACGCACCGGCAGGCAGCCAGGGGCATGTATCAGAAACCCGTGCGCATCGTCTGTCGTTCGGGCAACCCGGTGGACCTCGGCGACCTGCAGATCGTGAACCCATCGGAGGCGAAGTCCATCATCCTGCTGCCACCGGACGCGACGGAGTCGGAGGCCGACGCCGCGACGATCCGGTCCATCCTCGCCATCTGCAACCGCGAGCGCATCCATGGGCGGATGCGCATGGTGTCGCGCGCCCTGAACTCCGCACCGCAGGGCGGCGGCGGCCCGGTGATCATCGCGGAGATCTTCGAGGCGGAGAGCCGGGAGATCGCCCGGCTCGCAGCGAACGGCTCCCCCGATGTGCTCATCATGGAGATCGACAGCATCATCACACGCCTCATGGCGCAGACCTGCCGACAGAGCGGATTGTCACTGGTGTACAATGAGCTGCTCGATTTCGAGGGGTGCGAGATCTACATGCAGCCGCTCGAGGGTGCACTCACGGGGCTCATCGGGAGACGCCTGGGGGATGTGCTGCTCCTCTTCGAGGAGGCGGCGATCATCGGCGTCAAATCCGCGGGCATCCCCGCACGGATCGGCATCACGTCGGATCCCGCATCCGGAGATCCGGGCCCCCATGCGTCACTGTCGCTGGACCACGTCCTGCACGCTGACGACCGGTTGATCGCCATCATGGAAAACGCCCGGAGCATGCAGCCCACCTCCGCCGGTGATGCAGTGGATGCCGCGCACATCGCCACCGCAGAGGAGCGCGTCGAGCTGCCCCCCGAGCACGCGTACATCCTCGGCTGGAACCACCAGGTGCCGGGTGTGATCGAGGAGCTCTCGCGGTATGTGCCGGAAGGCTCACACATCCACCTGGTGGCGGGTGATCCCGCCGCGGCGGCGCTGGGACTCGATGCACCACGCAGATGGAACGCGGCGACCGTGTCGCACACCCAGGCCGATCCGCTCGAATGGGTCAGGAGGCTGACACCGGATGTGGCCTCGTTTCGGAGCGTCATCCTGCCGAGTCCCTTCGATGCGATGGATGCGGAGAGCGCCGATGCATGGACACTGAACATGCTGCTGCGGCTTCGGCACTTCCAGACGCGGCACGGCCGCAGCTTCTCGATCGTGAGCGAGATGCTCGACGACAACAACCGGAAACTGCTCGAGGTGACCTCGGGCGACGACATCATCGTCAGCAACAAGCTGCACAGCCTGCTTCTGGCACAGCTCTCGGAGAACCGCGATCTGTACGACGTCTTCGAGGACCTGTTTGACGAGGAGGGCAGCGAGATCTATCTGAAGCCCGCGTCGCTCTACGTCACCACGCCGGTGGAGGCGACCTTTGCCACCGTGGTGGAGGCTGCGCGGCGCCGGCACGAACTGGCGATCGGATGGAAGATCATGCACAATGGGAGCTATGCCGTGCGCATCAATCCCGGCAAGCGCGAGCGGACCATGCTGCGCCCGGAGGATGCGATCATCGTGATCGCCGAGGGCGAGGCATGACGCCCGTGGTGCAGCGGCCGCCCATCGCGGCAGCCTGACTGGAAGGCACCTGGGCGATGGGTGCCCCCACAAAACAACAACGGCCTCTCCAGGTGGAGAGGCCGATGCAGTATGTCACTGAGTGAAAGGTTCTACGTTTTGGGAGTCCTCAACGGTGATTCCCGATCATCCGCGGCGATAATCGCCGCCGCCATTGCGGCTGCCGCCGTTGCCGCCTGCGGGGCGGTCCTGGCGCGGACGGGCTTCATTTACGACGAGGGCGCGGCCGGAGAGTTCCGAACCGTTGATTGCGTTGATGGCCCTGTTGCCTTCTTCGCCATTGGGCATTTCGACAAAGCCATAACCGCGGGACTTGCCTGTGAACTTGTCGGTGATCACAGACGATGAATCCACCGTACCGTACTGTTCGAACAGCGAACGAAGATCCTGGGAATTGACGGCATACGGGAGATTCCCAACATAGATATTCATAAAAAAACTCCATACGCGATGCCTATCCTGAATTCCTCTCCATATCATTTACCTGTGGCGGAGTTGGAATCCGCGTTGCCGCATCGCCATAAACAACGCATTGATATGCAAATATAGACAATGTCAATGAAAAACCGCATACCTGCGAAATTATTTTTTCACAGCACTTGACCTGCCCGCAAGCCTTGCCATGACCGAGTGTTTCCGGCCGTAGCCGAAGTAGATGATGAAACCGATCAGCAGCCAGCCGATGAGGCGCAGCCAGTTTTCCGGGGGCAGGGAGAACATGAGCAGCAGGCAGGTGAGGATGCCGAGTATGGGCGTCCACGGCATGAGGGGTGCGCGGAACGGGCGCTCGGCATCCGGATGGGTGTAGCGCATGATGAGCACGGCGGCACAGACGATGACGAAGGCGAGAAGCGTTCCGATGTTGACCAGCTCCGCAAGCACACGGAGAGGCAGGAGGCCGGCGAGCACGGCGACGAAGGCGCCTGTGAGAAGCGTCGATTTCCACGGCGTGCGGAAGCGCGGATGCACGGCGCCGAAGAAGGACTCCGGCACGAGACCGTCGCGCGCCATGGCAAGGAACACACGCGGCTGGGAGAGCATGAGGACGAGCAGCACGCTTGTCATGCCGGCCACGGCCCCGATGGAGATGATGACCTGCGCCCACCGCATGCCGAAGCGCGCGAAGGCGTCGGACACCGGGGCGTCGACGTTGATCTGGTTGTAGGGCACCATGCCGGTGAGCACCGCCGCCACAAGAATGTACAGCACAGTGCAGATGAGCAGCGAGGCGATGATCGCGATGGGGACGTCCTTCTGCGGCTTCCGTGCCTCCTCCGCATGGGTGGAGACGGAATCAAAACCGATGTAGGCGAAGAAGATCATGGCCGCGCCTGCAAGCATGCCCAGCGGAGCACCGTTGGCCGCCTCCATCCCCCAGATCGTGTGGCCCATGACACTCACCCCCGTGAACCCGAAGGGCGCGAAGGGCGTCCAGTTGTCGGGGTTGACAAGAAAGGCGCCGACAACGATGACGAAGAGCACGATCACCACCTTGATGATGACCATGGTGGTGTTGAACCCGGCGCTCTCGCGGATCCCCTTCACCAGGATCAGCGTGATGAGAAGGGCGACGATGATTGCCGGCAGATCCACGATTCCGCCCGTGGCGAAGAAGGCGCCCGTCTCCGGGTTGAAGTCGAAGGGCGTTCGAGCCACCACCTCCGGGATGCGGATGCCGAACACCTTGAGGAAGTCCTGGAAATACGCCGACCAGCCATGCGCCACCGATGCGCTGCCGACGGCATATTCCAGGATGAGATCCCACCCGATGATCCATGCCATGAACTCGCCGAGTGTCGCATATGCATAGGTGTAGGCCGAGCCCGCCACGGGAACCATTGATGCGAACTCCGCATAGCAGAGGGCGGCAAAAACGCACGCGGCCCCCGCCACCACAAACGAAAGCATGAGCGCGGGGCCCACCTTGTCGTGCGCGGCGACACCGGTCAGCACAAAGATGCCCGTGCCGATGATGGCCCCGACGCCAAGACTCGTGAGCGTGACCGGGCCCAGGATGCGTCGCAAACGGTTCTCCCCGTGCAGCTCTTCGAGCAACAACTCAAGGGGTTTCCTGGCGAACATCTGTCTCCACATGATCGGACTCCTCTGGTGGTTCAACCTGGTGATGATGCCTGTTGGCGGCCGTATGACGGAGGGGAGGAAGGGAATGAAACGATACGGGCAGGCGGTGCAAATAGTGGATTTTTTCCATGGATTTCAAGAGGAATGCAGAACGGGAATGCGTAGGTTGTGCCATCACCCCTTTCTCCGAGGCTGCCATGTCTGCCTGCATCCACCGGTTTGCGCTCCTGGTATTGTGTGCCACAAGCCTCTGCGCCCAGACCCGCCCCTTTCCCTCCACCGTCAGCAACGTCCATGTGTTCAACGACCAGATCGGCATGAACATGACGCCCGCCCTCTGGCAGTTTGCCGCGACGCATTATGTCGGCACACAGAAGATGATCGCCGACCACGTCGCACTTCTCCGCGCACACAACCCCGGCTTCATCGTGCTCGGCTACAAGCTCGGCATCGGCGCGGGCGACATCGCCAACGTGTTCGGCAACCAGTGGGTCAGCGACTGGAACCTCGTCACTCCACACCCCGCGTGGTTCGTCACCACCTCTGCCAACCAGCGCCTCGAACAGAACGACTACCACTGGTACATCATGGACCCGTCGGGCCTGATCTCAGGCGCGGCGGGCAACGGCTGGAAGGAGTACTGGGTGTCCCGGACGAGGCAGGAGATGCAGTCCACCGGTTCCGACGGGATCTTCGCCGACAGCTACGACCTCTCCCTGATCAACTCCGGCGCAGGGTTCCTCACGCCCGCCGATCCGCGCTTCAACGGTCCCGCCGTGTTGCAGCCCGCGCCCACCGGGATCGACTGGGGACGGCATCTCGACATCTTCGGATCGTATGTGAAGAACCAGTTCCACAATGGCACGGACAACTACTACTTCATCCCCAACCTCGGCGGCATGATCACCACCTGGGACACCATCACCTACTGGCGGCATGCCGACGGCGCCATGGTGGAGGGCTTCGCCCACTGGGGCACGCCCTACGACGTCGGCGACTGGCAGCTCCAGATGAACCGCATCCTCACGATGACGGGACTGGGCCGCATCCTCATCCTGCAATCCTATCCCTACGACGGCAGTTCCTTCGACACGGACGATGACGACCGCTCCTTCATCGTCGCGAACCACCTCCTGATCAAGGGCGCGCACACCTACCTCGGCATGATCGACCATGGTCTGGAGGTGGAGTGGTACCCGGAGTATGAGTTCCAGCTCGGGCCGTATGCCGCGCCGCCTCCCGCGTCGATCTCCGGGCTCTACGATCCCGTGGCGCAGGTCTATGTGCGGGAGTACCAGATGGGACGGGTGCTGGTGAACCCCCAGGGCACACCGCGAACGGTGGTGCTGGGCGCGGAGTTCGTGCGTCTCGTCGGAACAGGAGGCGGGGTGGTGTCGCCCGCGGGAGTGCCGCAGGGGAGCTGGTCGGTCACCGCCCCACTCACCTCCATCACCGTTCCGGCATACGGTGGAGTGGTGCTGCGCTCTGCGGCGGTGCCGGTGGAGCTGGCCTGCTTCGACGCCGTGCGCATGGGCACGGGTGTCGAGCTGACATGGAGCACGGAGACGGAGACCTCGAACGACGGCTTCATCATTGAGCGTGCGTCGGGGATGGAGTGTTTCACGTCCATCGGATCGGTGGAGGGTCACGGGACCAGCATGGTCCGGCATCACTACCACTTTCATGACGAAGCCCCGCCCGCATCCGCACCCCTGCGGTACCGTCTCGTGCAGCAGGACCTCGACGGGTGCCGGCACCTGTCGCCCGAGCGTGACGTTCCGATGCTGGATGCAGCGGCGGGGTGGAGCATGACGGTGATCGGCCAGGGGCGCGGAGGTGTCCCGCCGCGAGTGCGCATCCAGCCGCCCCGCGGGCTGGGAGGCGCCGAGGCGACGGTGAGCCTGTGGGACGTGCTCGGGCGCTGCGAGGGGGTGGTGCACCACGGGCCTGTCGCAGCGGAAGGACTGGAGATCGGTCTGCCGCTGCATCATGCCGCGGCCGGGATGCATCTGGTGCTCCTGCACACCGCCGACGGTCTGCTCTGCGTGCGATGCATGCCGGAGAAATGACCGGCCGGATTGCTCCATCGAAACGGGATTTCCGTATATTCACGCGATTCATCGTTCCATCACCTCCCCACGCTGCGCATGCTGGCATCCCTGTTCCGTACGAAGTCGATTTCCGCCATCATGGAGGACGCTTCGCACACGGATCTGAAACGGGCGCTGGGCTCCGTGGATCTCATCATGCTCGGCATCGGTGCCATCATCGGCGCCGGGATCTTCGCCACCATCGGGACGGCGGCCGCGGGTGATGCGCTTCGGCCGGGCGCGGGGCCGTCCATCATCATCAGCTTCATCATCACCGCGGCGGCCTGCGGATTCGCGGCCCTGTGCTACGCCGAGTTCGCGACCATGGTCCCCATCTCCGGGAGCGCATACACGTATTCCTACGCGACGCTGGGCGAGCTGGTGGCGTGGATCATCGGATGGGATCTCATCATCGAGTACGCCGTGGGCAATGTGGCCGTGGCCATCAGCTGGTCCGGGTACTTCGTGGAGCTGCTGCACGGGCTGGGGATCGACCTCCCGGCATGGAGCTGCATCGACCATCGCACGGCGGTGCAGGGCTTCGGCCGCGCCGTGGAGGCCCTGAACTCCGGTGTCCCCTTCGCCGCGCTGGATGCCGGACTCTCGCGCGCATGGATGGCGGTGACCAACGCCCCCACCGTCCTCGGTGTGCCGATCATCTTCAACATCCCCGCCTGTGCCATCGTGCTGGCGATCACCGGCGTGCTCGTCGTCGGCATACGCGAGAGTTCGCGCTTCAACCAGGTGATGGTGGCGATCAAGCTTCTGGTGCTTCTGCTGTTCATCGTGGTGGGATCGCTCCACATCCAGCCCGGGAACTGGAGCCCCTTTGCGCCGAACGGTTTCGCCGGCATCAAGGCGGGGGCCGCGGTCGTGTTCTTCGCCTTCATCGGCTTCGACGCCGTGTCCACCGTGGCGGAGGAGACGCGCAACCCCGCACGCAATCTGCCGATCGGCATCATCGGATCGCTCATCATCTGCACGCTGATCTACATCATCGTTGCGGCGGTGTTCACCGGCATCATCCCCTTCCCCCTGCTCCAGGGCATGCTGGCCTCGGAGCGCGCAGAACCGCTCACCATGGCGATGAAGCATGTGCATCTCGGATGGGCCGCCGGCATCATCGCATTCGGATCGGTGGTTGCCCACACGGCCGTGCTCCTCGTGTTCCAACTGGGTCAGCCACGCATCTTCTTCTCGATGGCGCGGGACGGCCTGCTCCCCCGCTCCTTCGCGCGCGTGCATCCACGCTTCAAGACCCCCGCCACCACCACCATGCTCACCGGCCTTGTCGTCGCCTTCTTCGCCGCCTTCATGAACATCGACGAGATGGTGGATCTGACGAACATCGGCACCCTGTTCGCCTTTGCACTCGTGTGCCTCGGCGTCATCGTCCTGCGCATCAGGGATCCCCACCGCCCGCGCTCCTTCCGCGTCCCCTTCCACCCTGTCGTCCCCGTGCTGGGCATCGCCGCGTGCGTGTTTCTCATGACCGGCCTGCCGACCGTCACCTGGGAGCGCTTTTTCATTTGGCTGGCCGTGGGAGCGGTGATATATTTCCTGTACAGTCGGCGCCACAGCCGACTGCATCCCCGGCACATCGCCCCCCCATCACAGACCTGACCCCGCCATGAATGAAGACATTCTGATCGTCGAAGACAGCCCCATGCAGCGGCTCCATCTCAAGTCGATGCTTCTCCGCAACGGGTTCACCGTGCGGGAGGCGGAGAACGGTCGTGATGCGCTCTCCCTCTTGCAGGAGACGACACCAGCGCTCATCATCACGGACATCGTCATGCCCGAGATGGATGGATACGCGTTCTGCGCCACCGTGAAGCGTGATGCCCACCTCCGGCGCATCCCGCTGATGCTGCTGACACAGCTTTCCAACCCCAAGGACATCATCAAGGGCCTGCAGGCGGGCGCCGACAATTTCATCACCAAACCCTTCGACGAACAGTTCCTCCTCGGGCGCATCCGCTACATGCTCATCAACGCCGAGGTCCGGCGTGAGCCCCACCATTCCGGCCTGAACCTGCAGATCATGTTCGGAGGTGAGGAGTTCACCATCGACTCCGAACGCATCCAGATCATCGATCTCCTGCTCTCGACCTACGAGACTGCGGTGCAGAAAAGCACCGAACTCGAGGATGCCTACGAGAAACTCACGCTCGCCCATCGCGAACTGAAGGCACAGAAGGAGCAGCTCGAAAAGCTCAATGAGGACAAGACGAATTTCCTCCGCATTGCCGCGCACGATGTCCGCAACCCCGTGGGGACGATCCTCGGCTACAGTTCACTCCTGCTGGAGGACAAAAGGGACTCCCTCGACGCGGAGGCGCTGGACTGGTTGCGCATCATCAACGAGGGAAGCGAGTTCATCCTCAAGCTCCTCAACGAACTGCTGGACATCGCCGTGATAGAATCCGGTGAGCTGCACCTCAACCGGGACATCGTGGATCTCACCGACCTGGTGCGGCGCAACGCGCGCCTCAACGCCGTGACTGCCGACCGCAAGGGCATCGCCATCACGGTGGTGCACGCCGGTGATCCGATCATGGCCGACATCGATGGCGTGAAGATCGAGCAGGTGCTCAACAACCTCATCACGAATGCCGTGAAGTTTTCCCGATCCGGAACGACAGTCACCATTGGGATCGCAGCCAACGACAGCGAGGTGGTCATATCGGTCGCCGACGAGGGGCAGGGCATCCCCGCTGCGGAGCTCGACAGGCTTTTCCAGCCCTTCGCCAAGATCAGCGTCCGCAGCACGGGCGGCGAGCGCTCCACCGGTCTCGGGCTGTCCATCGTGCGGCGCATCGTCGAGGCACATGGTGGTCGCATCTGGGTTGATTCCGAGGTGAATGTCGGCAGCACCTTCCACGTGGCCCTTCCCCTTCGGTAAGGGGGCGTCCCCTGTGGCGCCCCAAGGAAGGGCGCCCGATACAAAAGGCGCTTTCGCTTTGTAGATTCGCTATTCTTCCATAAGTTGTCCTAATTCCTGGCGCGTGTGTGTCGGGAAATCAGGATTCGCGTACCTGTGTGCACAGCCTGCACATACATGTCTCAGAAATGGATGTCATGAAAAAAAAGGTTCTTCTTTCCCTCCTCCGGTTCTTCTGCCCGTATTTCCTCCTCACGATACTGTCGCATTCCATCGCAGCCGCCTCCGCGCCATCCGGTGCATTGCACGGCATCGTGACACTGGGTGAAGACCATGCCCTGGTCCAGGGTGTCAACGTGTTCATTCCATCGCTCCGCCTGCATGCCGCAACAACGAAGAACGGGAGCTTCACGATCAGCAGCATCCCGGAAGGCGTCTACATCGTGGAGGTGTCCTTCATCGGCTACAAACGACGGCAGATGCCCGAGGTGCGCATCACGGCGGGGCAGACCACCGAGTTGTCGGTGAACCTCGAGGCCTCGCCATTCCAGCTCAACGATGTGGTGGTGACCGGGTCGTTTCAGACACACATGCTGAAGAACACTCCGGTGGTCACGGAGATCATCTCGCAACAGGACATGGCGGCGACCGGCAGTTCCGATCTGGGCGACATCATGCGCATGCAGACGGGCATCGAGATCGGCACCTCCATCAGCCAGACGCAGAGCGTGCGCCTCCAGGGACTGAGCAAGAACCAGGTGCTCGTGCTCGTGGATGGTGAACGCGTCACCGGCAAGGTGGACGACGCCATCGACCTCGGACAGATTCCGGTGAACATCATCGACCGCATCGAGATCGTCAAGGGGCCGCTCTCCTCCATCTATGGCAGCGATGCGCTGGGCGGTGTGGTCAACATCATCACGAAAGATGCACAGAGCGCCTCCGAACTTCACGGGGCGATGACCGGCGGCAGCAACGGCAGGCAGGATTACGAGCTCTCAAGCGGCATGAGTTTTCCCCGGCTCCTTGGCGACAACACCTCCCTGAAGGTGCTCGCCAACCTCGGGTGGAACAAGTACTTCGGCGTGGAATACGACAAGACGAAGCACTTCATGGAGATCCCGGAGAACGACCGGAAAAACGCCAACCTCAAGACGTCGTTCAATGTTGGTGGCTCGGTGACGCTGGATCTCAAGGCGGACTACTACAAGGACAGGCTGGAATGGAAGGCCGGTACGGATGGCTACTACCTGTTCACGGATTTCGCCAGCAATGAGAAGGTGTCGTTTTCCGGGGTGGCGAATGTGTTCTTCTCCCCCACCACCTCGGCGAAGATCACCGCCACCACCTCGCGCAATGACCATGGGTCGTCGGAGCAGAACCAGTTCGGCTACCAGCTTCGCAACAACATGGCACGCGAAGCGCTCCAGAACTACCGCCTCCAGCTCTCCACCACCCCCTACGAGGCGTCCATGATCACCGTCGGCTACGAGGGCGGCATCGAGTCCGCCACCTCGGGACGCATTGCGACAGGCCACCGCGAGTTCGTCAACCACGTCGGCTACATCGAGGACGAGTGGCGCTTCTCGCCGTTCACCCTCACCGTCGGCGGCCGCTGGTCCAACAACTCGGTCTACGGCTCCTTCTTCGCCCCCCGCGTATCCGGAATGTACCGCTTCAACGACAACATGACCCTCCGCGCATCCTACGGCCGCGGGTATCGCTCGCCGAGCATCCTCGAGCTGTTCATCGACTACGACAACGCCGGTGTCGGCTATCTGGTGAAGGGCAACCCCGACCTCCAGCCGGAATCCTCGCATGGCTTCAATGCCGGCTTCGACTACAACCGGGACGATCTGGTGTGGTTCCGTGTGAACGCCTATTACAACACGGTGGACAACCTGATCAGCTATTACCTGGTGTCGCAGAAACCGAACGTCTACTCGTATCACAACATCACGCACGCCACCACTTCGGGTGTGGATGTCGACATCGATCTGCATCCGGCCCGCGAACTGTCCCTCAACCTCGGCTACAATTACACCTCCTCGCTCGATGACCGTGGCGAACCGATCCCCTTCGTTTCCCCCCATTCCCTCACCGGCCGCCTCACCTGGGTGCAGGGCGCGCGGGATCTGGTGCTGGTGCTCAAGGGGCGGTGGACCGACCGCAAGCTGGTGATCGACGAGCAGGTGAACATCGACGTGCAACAGGGCACGCAGCAGGCGGCGTATTTCCATTCAAGCGCCTACGTGATCTTCGACACGAAGGTGACGAAGAAGCTCTTCTCGCTGTTTGAAGTGTTTGCAGGGATCAACAACATCTTCAACCGCACCACCTACCCGTTCGGCCAGATCAAGGGCCGCGAGTTCTTCGCGGGTGTCGCCTTCAACATCAACTGACCTTTTCCACACATCCCCATCACTTTCTTCCAGGAGACCCATGCGCACATTTCTCACACTTCTCGTTCTCCCAGCTTTTGCATTGCTCGTCGGCTGCGAAAAGGATTCGGACCCGGTCACACCGCCTGTCCCCACCACGGGCACCTTCACCTCCACGAGCGTGAAGACGGCACCGGTGTATTTCAGCTTTGCGACGCAGGACACCGTGCCAGCCACGGGTGACTGGGATCTCAAACTGACCACACTCTACGCTCCCGACGACACCAGCAAGAGCTTCAAATACCCGGGCATCGTTCTCAACCGCGCCAGGAACGTGAAAGCCAGGGTTTTGGACAGCACCGAGTATGCCTCCCTCGATGCCACCACAATCTCCGGCCTCGAGACTGATCCCGACGACGACAACCAGATCATCGGCATCAAGTGCTTCTACTACACGGGTCCTCCTTCGCACAAACTGAATCCGTATGACAAGCGCGTGTTTGTCATCCAGACCGCGACAGGCAAACGCGCAAAAATGCGCATGCTCACCTACTACAACGATTCGGGCGCCTCCGGCTACATGAAGTTTGAATACTCGGTGAAGTGATCCCGCTTCACAGATGCGTACAAGGCTGTCCGAGGACAGCCTTTTTTTTCACGGTTCCACGCGTTGGTTCTGACACGATCGCGTGTGGCGGTCATCACGCTGAACGTTGCAAAAGGGGGAGTGACCCGGGCTGGATGCAGGATCACGCGTGATCGACGGAAGAACACGGTGCGGTCGACGCTGTCAGCCGCCTCCCGGCAGATGAACATGAAAGGTGCTTCCACGCCCGGGGGAGCTTTCAACGGTGATCTCCCCGCCATGACGGCGCGCAAGCTCACGACAGATCAGCAGCCCGATGCCCGATCCCGGCTCACCATCCGTGCCGCGGCGCGTGACGCGGTCGTCGATCCTGAACAGCCGGGACATGATTCCCGCATCCATGCCGATCCCCTGGTCGGTGACGTCCAGTCGAATCCCGCCCTCGTCCTGCCGCGCCGTGATCCACACCTCCGTGCCTCGTGGAGAGAACTTCACGGCATTGCCGACAAGGTTGCGGACAATCGAAGACACCTGGGCTGCATCACCGAACACCATCACATCAACTGGAACAGCGTTCCTGATGCACACCCCCTTGCGCTCCGCAACAGGTTCGCAGAAATGCAGGCATTCCTGCACAAGGGCGCAGAGCGCCTGCTGGCAGGGGGAAAAGGAAACCACGCCCTGGTTGATGCGTGACCATTCCAGGAGGTTCTCCAGAAGCTGGTTGAGTGTGGAGGCCGTCCGCCGCATGTTCTGCGCCATGCGTTGAATCTGGTCCAGGGTCATTTTCGGGAGCTCATCCACCATCATCTCCGTGTAGCCAAGAAAGGAGTTGAACGGGCTGCGGAGATCATGCGCGATGATCGCGAAGAACCGATCCTTTTCCGCGTTGACCTCCGTGAGCGCGGCGTTGGTCCGTTGCAACTCCTCCATCATCGTGACACGTTCCGTGATGTCGATGTGCTGCACGATGGCATTGGTCACGGTGCCGTCATCATCCAGCACCGGGGAGATGCTGATGTCGATGTGACGCGTGCCGGTGCGGGAATGGTCGGGGAGGCCCGCCATGTCGATCTGCGCCTGGAACCGGACGGACTCACCATGCTCGAACACCCGCCGGACCAGTGTGACATGGCCGAGCTCCTGAAGGCGTGGATCATCGAGGATGCTGTACCTCCCGATTGCGTCCTCATCCCGGATTCCGAGAAAATCCCTGCACGCCTGATTCATGCGGAGCATGACGCCGGAGCGGTCGGCGATCCAGAGGGAGACGGGACTCAGCTCGATGACGGCATCGAGAAAGCGTTCGGACCGGTGATGCGACTCCTCCGCCATCCTGCGCTTCGTCACATCGGTGATGCTGCCGACCAGGGTTGTCGGTGTTCCGGACGCGTCGTGCACGATGTGGAACGCATCCTGAAGCCAGACGTACTGCCCATCGGGGCGGCGCATCCGGTACTCCACCGCCATGCTCGTCCCCGGGGCGCAGGAGTCCAGTTCCATCATCACGTTCATGATCCTGTCTGCATCACCAGGATGGAGGAGATCGAGAACCGCGGTCAACGGCAGGGCAAGGATCACTTCAACGGCATGGCCGGTGATCTGCTCGAACTCCTGACTCAGCGCCTCATACCGGTTCGTGAGCAGGTCGCGGCGGTACGTCGCGACGGGTGGAACATCATGGGCTGCGTTCACGGTCCGCCCAGCCGCCGTGGCTGCGTGGGCGGGATTGCCGGCTCCCCCGTTTTCAGGGGACATGTGTGCGTCGTGTTGATCGTTCATACTGCCACTTGCGCGCGATGGGTGATGGTGTGTGGTGCGGTGTCACTGTGATCCGCGTTGGATGCTGGACAAGAGCGCGATCAACTGTGAGAGAATGACGGGTTTCGAGAGATAATAGTTGCACCCCACCTCCAGAGCCTTCTCCTTCGATCCCGCAAGAGCGAATGCCGTCTGGGCGATGATGGTCACATGGCTGTTGAACTGCCTGATGGCCTGGGTTGCCTCATAGCCGTTCATCCCAGGCATCTTCATGTCCATGAGGATGACGTCGATCTCCGGGTGGTCCCGCACGGCCTGAACCCCCTCATTGCCATTGGAGGCGACCAGCACGTCGTGCCCGTGTTTTTTCAATGCGCGCGTGAGGTACATGACCGATGTGGGATCGTCTTCGACCACGAGGACCCGCAGAGAAGATGCTTCAGTGTGCATGGGACTTCCTGAACTGGGTGTGACTTGCGATGTCGGTGAAAGCGGCGTGCCACCGGGTGCCGTTGACGGACGAGGCGCCGACTCGCGATCGGCGGGTGCTTGGGCGGTGGGTGAAGCCGAGTGCTGTCGGGCGACGTCGGGAATGGTGATGCGGAACATCGATCCCTCGCCCTCGATGGATTCAATCTCGATCCTGCCTCCGAGCATCTCCACATAGGCCTTGGTGATGGAGAGCCCCAGGCCCGCTCCCTGCATGGCCATTCTGTCGGCGACATCGGCCTGGACAAAGCGGTCGAAGATGGCAGCCTGGCGGTCGGCCGGGATGCCGATCCCCGTGTCGTGGACATGAAACTCGACATCATTGTCGCGACGCTTCGCACCAAACGTCACGGCGCCATGATGGGTGTATTTCATCGCATTCTTGATCAGATTTGTGAGGATGGCATACACCTTCTCGCGATCCGTGACCATCACGTCATCATCGGCAGGCAGACGTGAGGTGCATGAGAAGCTGAGGTGCCTCGTCTGCGCCTCCGGTTGAAAGAAGGCGGCAAGATAGTCCATCTGATCGTTGATGTTCGTCGGCTGCAGTGCCACCTCCACCTGCCCCGCCTCAATGCGGGAGATGTCGATCAGGTCGTTGATGATGTTCAGCATGCGGTTGCCACTGCGCTCGATGATCTCCACGTATTGCCGTTGTTCGCCCCCTGTGAGGCCGGGTTCCTTGAGGAGTTCGGCGAACCCCAGGATGCCGTTCATCGGTGTCCGGATTTCATGGCTCATGTTCGCGAGGAAGGCGGATTTCAATCGGTCGCTTTCCTCAGCCCGATCCTTCGCGATGCGCAGTTCATCTTCCGCACGTTTTCGCTCGGTCACATCACGGAAGTTGATGACGATGGCACCGACGTTCACATCATAGAGCAGGTTCGTGAAGGTGGACTCCACCCAGATCCAATCTCCGCGCGTGTGCCGAAAGCGATAGACGAGTGTCGGAACATGTGCAGGATTGTTGAGGATGTGGTTGAGTTCATTGAGCACCATGGGCAGATCGTCGGGATGCGTCAGCGTCGCGGGATCGAGCTGCATGGTGTCCGATGGCGAATACCCAAAGATGCGCATGGCCGAGGGGCTGACAAAGAGAAAATGTCCGGAGGCGTTGATGAGGACAAAGCCATCGGGTGCGTTCTCAATGATGGCCTGATAATGCCGCCCGACACGCAGCACCTCCTCGGTCGCCCGCTTCCTTTCCGTGATGTCGAGGAAGCTCGCAAGCATGCTGATCGGCCGTCCCCCATCGTCGAGCACCATGCTGGAGGTGATGAACACGTCCATGATCCCGCCGTTCTTGCGGACACACGCGATCTCTCCGGACCACCCCGACATGTCACCCAGCGACCGCATCACCTCGTCCAGGTCGCCCGGAGCGTGAACGAATTCCGGTATCGTTCTCCCAAGCACCTCATCAGGTTCATCGAACCCCCACATCCGGAGGAAGGCCGGGTTGACATAGGTGATGCGTCCGTCGAGCGTGGCGATGGTGATGCCGGTGATGGAGGATTCGATGGCGCGATCCTTGACGCGCAACGCCAACTCGTCGAGCTTCCGCTCGGTCACATCAATGAAGGCGGTGGCGAACTGCATGCGCTTCGGGGAATAGACGCGCACCTCCCAGAACCGGTCGAGGGGAGCTGAATGCTCGACGAAGGTCCCGGCCTCACCGGTCAGCGCAACATGGCCGTAGCGTTCAATCCAGAACGATTCAATCCCGGGGATGAGCTCGGTCACTCGGCGCCCGACGACATCGGATGCCTTCATGCCGAGAAGAGTTTCGAAACGGGGATTGACATCGAGGAAGACGTAGTCCACTGGTCTGCCTTCGGGATCGAGGATGATCTCATGCAGCGCCACCGCCTCGTTGATGTTCTCGAACAGGGATCGGAAGCGCTCCTCCATCTCGCGATGTTCATTCTCGATGCGCTTCTGCTCCGTGATGTCGGTGAGTGTGAGATAGGCGGCCATGATCTCCCCGTTCTCATCGCGGATGGGTGCGGCGGAGACGAGGTGCTGCCTGCACGTCCCATCCCGCAGCAGGATGGCCCCCTGCTCGTTGATCACCATCTCGCCCTGCAACGCCCGGATGACGGGGGACTCGTGACGTGGGCGGATCAGACCGTCGGGACCGAAATCCGTGAACGGGAGGTCGACCACGATGATCGATGCTCCGAGAATCGACACGCCCTGCATCCCGAGATGGCGGGCGCAGGCATCGTTGGCCAGCAGGATGGTGCCCCCGGGGGCTCCGACCAGCACCATGGGCTGTGGAGATTGCGCGAAGGTCTGCTCCAGCAGGAGGCGCGAACGGCTCAGTTCCAACTCCATCTGACGCTGCTCCGTGACATCGGTGAACATGCCGATGCTGCCGTCGAACTGCCCTGACTCGTCCAACACGGGAGTCGCCGACACGGTGGTCCAGAGGATGCCGCCATCCTTTCTGCGCACACGTCGTCGGTAGTGCCCTTCTGCTCCGCCGCGGCGCTCGGCCATTCTCTGCCGATGATCGTCGAGTTCGTCACCAGGCATGAAGTCCGTCGCGGGGCGGCCGATGATATCGTCGGATGTGCAGCCCAACAACTCCAGCATCTTGTGGTTGACATAGGTGCTTCGGCCGTCGCGGTCCAGCACCCAGATTCCCTCGTTGGCCGTCTCCACAATGCGCCGGTTGAATTCCTCACTGTGCTTCAAGGCCAGGGCGGCACGCTTCTCCTCGGTCACATTGCGCTGGACGCCCCAGAGTGCGACAAGCCGGTCATCGACGATGAAGCAGGTGATGTTCTCGACCGATTCCAGGATGTTGCCATCGGCATCGATGTCCACCGTCTCAAGTTCATGGATGCGATGTCCGGGTGAGCGCACCACCTTGAGGGCACCAGGTCCGAACCCCGGCGCAATCCGCTGCACCGGCAACCCCACCATGTCGTCCACCGTCATGTGATACATGCGGGCGAGTGGCGCATTGGCCTCCCCGATCACAGCGCGCTCCGTCATCACGCGAACCATCTCCTCGTCTGGAAGGTCGAGTGGCACCGGCTCGGTGAAATCCACACGATAGATGCCTTCGTTGGAGTTCTCGACAAAGCTCCGGTACCGGCGCTCCATCAGGTCGAGCTTGTCCTCGGCCTCCTGCCGGGCCGTCAGATCCTCCATGACAGCGAACAGATAGGTGGTGCCATTGATGTCGACTGGTGCGGCACGCAGGCCCATGTTGCGGATCTCACCGTTCGCGAGACGATGCGGGACGGTGGTGATGGTCACCTCCCCACGGATGACCTTGAGCATGGTGTCCCGGACCCACTCCTCCGATCGCTGGTTCAGATCCCAGACGCGCATGGCCAGGAAGGTCGCCTCGTCGTAGCCGTAGAATGCCTGTGCCGCCTTGTTGACGAACGCGAAGTGCCAGGTGGAGGTCTCGATCACCAGCATCACTGCGCTGTGCTCTTCAAACAGACGCCGAAAGATGTCCGTCCCTCCGGGCGCAGATGCCTGCGGTCCCCCGAAACTGCTTCTCAACCCTGTGCTGTCCATCAGATCACTCCTTCGTGCTTCTTTCGTGGAGGGGGAAGGCAACGTTCATCAGGCCGCATGTCCATCCGGGTTCCGAATGCTGCACCACAGAGCGGCAGTGGAGCCGGGTTGGACCTGTCCCACGGCATGATGCACCAGGGGAGATCATGAGCACATCCGGTGTGGATTGATGGTGAAACGGAATGTGCTGCCCTCCCCTTCAGTGGATTCCACCTGGATGGTCCCGCCCATGGCTAGGACAAACTCATGGCACAGGAGCAGGCCCAGCCCGGTGCTCGGCTCACCGGATGTCCCCCGGCGGGCGATATCTTCGTCGAGCGTGAACAACCGGTCCAGGATGTCGCGCCCCATTCCGATCCCGGTGTCGGCAACAGTGATCTGGACATGCTCCTCCGGCAGCCGGACACAGGTGATGGTCACCGTTCCTCCGGGCTCCGTGAACTTCACGGCATTGGAGGTCAGGTTGCGGACGGTGGTGGCGAACATGTTGGGATCGGTGCTCGTGCGTTCCTCTCCTGCGATGTTGGTGAGAAGCGTCACCCCCTTAGTCCGTGCCACCTCGAGCAGAGGCTGGACGGCCTTGATCACTTCGGAATGGATGGTGAAATCCCGGGGAGCAAAGGTCATGATACCGCGTTTGAACCGGGACCATTCGAGCAGGTTCTCAAGCAGGCTGTACAGATGCGCGGCCGAACGGCGCATGGAAAGTGCCATCGCCTGGATCTCATCAAGGCGCAGCGTGGGGAGATCCTCCACCATCATCTCCGTGTACCCGAGGAAGGCGTTGAACGGGCTGCGCAGGTCGTGGGCGATGATGGAGAAGAAGCGGTCCTTTTCTGCGATCGCCCGTCGCAACTCGCGGTTGATGCGCTGCAGTTCATCCTCCGCCAGTTTTCGCTCGGTGATGTCATGAAGAAAATAGAGCACTGCCTGCTTCCCCTCCCACGGTGCCACCACGGCATTGATCACGATCCAGCGCGTCTGTCCATGGGTGTCCATCATGCGCACCATCTGCCCCGGAACCGATTCGCCATCGAGACGCTTCTGGAAGTTGTCGGCAATGCTCGTCACATCCTCCGGATGGACCAGGCTGAGGAAGGGCATGCCGATGAGCTCCTCACGGTCGATCCCCCCCATGGCGCAGGCCTTCGGGTTGGCATGCCGCACCAGGCCGTCCTGTACCACGACGATCCCCTCCATCGAGCTGTCGACAAGCAGGCGGTACTTCGCCTCGCTCCGCTCCAGGGCCTCCTCCGCCTCGCGCCGGTCCGAGATGTCGATGATCACCCCCCGCAATCCGACGAGCTCACCATCTTCGATGATGGGGTTGGAGATGATGAGCCCGGGGAAGGTGGATCCATCATCACGGATCAGCGTGTAGACGATGTCGCCGGTGCCCTCGTTGTGCATGCGGCGACGCATGTTCTCGAGAACCATGGGGTGGTCGGCTTCGGGAAAGAACCGCAGGGGTGTCGATCCCCGGATGTCCGTGTTGTCGGGGACGCGGAACATCTCGAAGGCTGTGCGATTGAAATACGTGAGACGTCCCTGGGTGTCAGCTTCATAGATGACTAGTGGCAGCTCGTCGGTCATCGCCCGATACCGCTCATGGCTCGCCTCCAATGCATGCTGCGCGTGGACACGTTCCGAGACATCCCGCGTCACACCGACAAGCTCGACATGCCCCGTGTCCGGGTTGACGCGTGTGGTGAGCACCACCTTGGTCCACACAAGGGAGGCGTCGCGCCTGCGCTGCCGCAGCTCGAGCGTGGTGTGTTCGACCTCGTCATCCGGATGCCGATACCGCTCAGCGATGAGCCGCCGCATGGTGTCCTGGATGATGGCGAGCGAATCCTCCTCAAGGAGGCGCTCGAAGTGAGTTCCAAGCATCTCGTCCACGGTATACCCGAGGCACTTTTCGATGGATGGGCTGACGTATACAAAGCACGCCGTTTCTGCGTCGATGGTCCAGACAACATCCTTCAGGCTCTCCGTGAGAAGGCGGTACTTCCGGCCGGCCTCGCGCAGGTCCGCCAGCTCAGCATCGTGCCGCTTCTCCACCACCTCCATGCGCGCACGCAGCCCGGCGATGTCGTGCAGCAGCTCCTCTCGTGTTTTCTCGTGGTCTGTCATGTCGGGTCCGAAAAAGTATGGTGAAGCACCCACGAGCGCCCCCCAAGCGCGTCTGGCGTGGCATGGCCAACTCCTTTCTGATAATACACACACCGTGGGAGATGAGCAACAGACGCTGCCGCCTCCTCATGCCGACGGCAGCGTGAAGTGCACCACGGTGCCACCGGTGACGCTGCTTTCAATCTCGATGGTGCCGTTGTGCCGGTGGACGAAGTCGTCGCAGATGATGAGCCCCAGACCGGTGCTCGATTCCCCTTCCGTGCCCCTGCGGCTGCTGCGCCGGTCGATGGTGAACAGTGCGGCGCGAACGTGTTCCGGGATCCCGATGCCGCTGTCCTGGATGCTGACGCGCACCATGCCGTTGATCACCATTCCGGCCGTGATGCGGATGCCGCCGCCCCGGGTGGTGAACTTCACCGCGTTGGAGACGAGGTTGCGCACCACGGTCTCCACCATGTGGTCGTCGGCGAGGACAAGCAGATGCTTCGGAACATCGACGTCGATCGCGATGTCCTTCTTCATCGCCGCCTCCGCCACGTGTTCGATGCCGCTGCGCAGCAGCAGGACCAGCGGATGCGATGTGGGGCAGCAGGTGATCAACCCCCGCTGCATCCGCGACCACTCCAGAAGGTTTTCGAGCAGGTTGTACTGGTTCATCACGGATTTTCGGATGTTCCCGACTGCATTGCGGATCTCCGACGGGGACATGTTGCCGATGTCCTCCGCCAGAAGTTCGGTGAAGCCCAGCAGTGAGGTAAAGGGACTGCGGAGATCATGAGCCACGAGCGAGAAGAAGGTGTCCTTCTCCGCGACAAGCCGGGCGAGTTCCTCCGAGTGTCCGGTGATCTCCTGTTCCGCATGCTTCCGTTCAGTGATGTCGCGGACAAAGGCGCAGTCGAACTCATTGTTTCCATGCAGCATGAAATTGGCGTTGACATCCACGGGGAGCAGTTCCCCTGTGCGCATGCGGTGGGTGGATTCGAAGGTCATCGATCCGGCGAGCCGCAGGTTCTGCCAGTGCTCCTGCCAGCGGTCCAGCGGGAAGAAGATGTCGAGATCCGCCACGGTCATGGCTGCGAACTCCTCCTTGGTGTATCCGAGCATGCTGCATGCCGCGCGGTTGACATAGGCGAGGCGCCCGCGCTCGTCGATCCAGTAGGCTGCATCGCTCATGTGCTCAAGGGTGAACTGGATGAAGTTCAGTGTCTCCTCATGCCGCTTGCGCAGGGTGATGTCGCGCAGCGTGGTGAACAATGCCCGTTGTCCGGAGAGCGACATCGCGGCGATCGACACCTCCGCGATGAACTCCTCCCCATCAGGTCGACGGTGCACCCACTCGAAGGTCCGGCTGCCGGTGCTCATGGCCTCCGCCATGCGTTCGGTCGCGGCGAGGGCGGAGGGTCGGCCGTCGGGCTGGCGTTCGGGGGAAAGCTCGTCCGGGCGTCTGCCGATGATCTGGTCGCGGTCGCAGCGCATCATCAGCTCCGTCGCCTTGTTGCAGTCGGTGAAACGCTCATCAATGATGATGAGGTAGGCATCAGGCGAATGGGTGAACAGGATGCGGTGACGCGTTTCGCTCTCGATCAGCGCCTCCTTCGTTTCGCGCATCCTGTCGAGCGTCTCCTCCAGGGCACGCTTCTGCCGCGTCAGTTCCTCATGATGCCTGCGCCGGTCCGTGACATCCATCACGGAAAACACGGCGTAGCGGCTGCTGCGTTCGGGAAAGATGGAGCGCCCCTCATCCTGTGCCCAGAATCGCTCCCCGCTCCTCCGCATGTATGCCACCTCACCGGAGAAGCATCCGGTGCGGTCGATCTCCCGGTAGATCACGTCGCCGAAGTATCGGAAGGTCTCGTCATCCGGATAGAGCACGCGCACGGAATTGCCCGTGAGCGTCCCCGATTCAAAGCCGAACATGGTCTCCAGTGCGGGATTGCACTGCTGGATGATGCGGTCCCGCACAATGCAGAGGCCTGTGGGAAGCGTGTCGAGAATGACGCTCTGCTCCTTCACCGCCTCGTGCAGGGCCGTCTGCGTCCGATCCACCACGAGGAGGAGAATGCCAAAACCGCTGGTGAGCATCATGAAGAACATCACCGTGTAGGTGATGTTGTGGATGACGCTTCCATCGAAGAGCGTCGGCTGCTGGTAGGCCGTCACCGCCCACACGGTCCGCACCACAAGGAGGACGGCAAGTCCCGCATACAACCCTCCAAGGGATCGGGTCAGGGTTGGTCGCAGGCCGCTGTGGCGCACCATGTGCCATCCTGCCACGCCAAAGATGGGCACC
>CAYUYM010000021.1:0-27083 GCA_964449305.1 uncultured Chromatiales bacterium
CGGCACATCACAGGAGGTGCAAGGGCCGTGCCATGCGGTCCCGGGCATGGTATCGCGGTGAATCTGTTCGGTTGGCGAACGGAAAGGTGGATGGGGTGCGTGGAAAGCGGACCCGTTGGTGGCCGTGGGTGCTTTGTGGACAGCGGAGTGAGGGAAATGTACCTCGTGTGGGAGTGGTGCCCCCTACCCTCGCCGGTACTTCTCCCACTCGGTCCCGAACTCCTGTGCAAGCAGCGCCTCCTCGTCATGGATGCGCCAGATGAGGACGGCTATGAGGACGGCGGTGATCACGAGTCCGGCCCAGGAGCGGAAGAGCAGGGCGAAGCCGAGGTTGTAGACGAGAACTCCGAGATAGCGCGGGTGGCGTACATGCCGATAGAGGCCGTGAGTCACAAGCCGGTGATCCTTCTGGATTGTGACATGAATGCTGAACTGCTTGCCGAGCTGCACTTCGGCCAGGTTCATCACCACGAACCCGAGGATGAATGCCACCACTCCGATGTGGCGCACCCAGTCCGGAACATCGATCACGAGGAAGCCCCAGCGGTCGGTGTAGGGTGCTGCGAGCATCATGCCCAGGGAGAGGATCTGGAGCAGCAGCACGGCGAAGCGTTGGCGCAGGACAAGCTTCTCACCTTGGGATGTGTGTCGCCCGAGGTCGGGATACAACATGGCAAAGGCCGCTTGGAGTGCCACCACCGCACAGAGATACGCGATGCGGGCGGGATGTCCGAAAAACGAGGCTGTGGCGTTCAGCCCCCAGCCGAGCAACGGGAGGCCCCCAAACAGGACCACGCCGACGATGAAAGCGACAAGCGAACGAAGGGACTTTGTTTTCAAAGCAACTCCGGTGGTGATGAGCTTGCGAGGAGGCTGTTCCAGCAAAACAGCGCAAATCTAGTGTGTATTCACCATTGTATCAAGCCCCCCCTTCCATTCCTCATTCGTCCTTCGCCATTTCCCATCTAGAAATTCGTCTCATCCTTCCATTCCGTGATAAGCCACACATCCTTCGCCGACTGGCGGTGAAGCTTCAGGCTGAGCTTCCCATCCACGCGCATGATGTCGTTGGGGTTGAACGTGATCGAAAGCGTGAAGCTGCGCGTCACATCTGTCAGCAGCGAATCGCCACTCTGGCCCACGATGTTGTTCCAGATGATGTTCAGCGTGCCCGCGTTCTGGAAGAGCTGGTTCGTGATACGCATCTCGTCGTCCCGCCCCCAGCTGACATCAATGAGCTTCTCGTAGTCACGATACGTGAACACGAAGTCCGACGCCAGCAGCCGACCGTAGATGGTCGTGTCCTTGAACGTGTACGCATAGCGCATGTTCTGGAACACCCCCTCCACCGTTTTCTGATCCGAAAGTATCGAATCCCCCCCTCCACCACTTCGGTCCACCTCAGGTGCAAACGGATTGCAGCCCGCCACAAACAGCAGGATCAGCATCATCACACGTGCGGCGTCACCCGCACGTCGATGAGCCTTCGTGCACAACCTCGCTGGTGTCAATTCGCGAACCTCCCCTTCAACTCGCTCCACCCCGCATCCTCCCCGCGCTGCACATCAATCCATGTCACGATCTCCCACATCGTGTTGCGATTCTGGGCGATCACGAGCTGGATGTTTCCCCGCACCGTCTCTGGGATGCCCCGCATGCCATGAGCCATCGTCAGTTCGTATTCGGAGAAATACACCGACGAATCGCTCGACACCGAGGTGAAGGCGCCGTTGCTGAGCGTGAGAGACGGCGGCGTGGATGTGGGAATGAATGTGGTCAGCGAGAGGAACCACGAGCGTTCGGATTGGAGACTCCAGCTTCCGAACACCGTGGGGAAGCGGCTCGCCGCCGTGGCTGTGGGAACAAAGCGGTAGCTGCGTGACGAGTTGAGCGTGTCCACAAAGCAGCGCAGAAAGTTCGACACGTCGCGCGCGCGGATCGCGGCTCGGAAGTTCTGCAGCACGATGTCGGGTGTTGTCGGTGGGATGAAGTCTGAATGCGAATCGGTCGGTGTTTCGGGTTCCCGCGTGTCGAACAAGCCGCATCCCGCGACACCGGCGAGCAGGAGGAGCGTCAGTATGACACGCACCCCCATCACGCCTTCCCCAGGGTGGAGAAGATGATGCACCGCGCCGAATGCTCCGTCCATGGCGCCCCCAAGTAATCGCCGCGTACATCGAGCACAGAGAAACCGCTCCGTGTGAGCATGGCCTCCAGCTCCCCGCGGGTGTAGAGACGCACGGATTCACGGTGTCGCATGCGTTCCGCGCCGCGCTCCGCAACGATGTCCTTCACCACACGACCGCCCTCGATGCGGCGCTCCTGCACCAGCCGCCACCCCGTGTCCGTCATCGTCTCGCTGTGCGGCAGCAACGTGTCACGCACCTGCACTGCGTTGAGGAAATCCAGCATGTACCACCCGCCCGGCCGCAGCACGCCGGCCACGGCGCGTGGGACGGACGCGTTGTCGTCCTCGCTGTCGAAATACCCGAAGGCCGTGAAGAGTTGCACCACGCCGTCGAAGCAGCGTTGGAATGGAGGTCGGCGCATGTCGCAGCGGGCAAGCATCGGTCCACCTTCGGTGGCGAGGCGCATCGATGCCTCGGCGAGCATGGCATGTGACAGATCCGCGCCGGTCACGTCGTACCCACGTCGCTGAAGCTCCGCTGCGTGCCTTCCGGCTCCGCAGGCGAGGTCGAGCACGCGCGCCGTGGGGCGCAGACCGGTGATGGTCACGAAAAGCCCGATGGCATCCGCCGCCTCACGCTCATCGCGGTGCGCGTACAGCTCCCGATACAGGGAGGAATCGAACCAGGAGGAATACCAGGGCATGGACCACCCTCATGTCATCATACAATGCGGTACAGTCGGAACATCGTCGCTTCACACCGCCACGCGCCCCTCGATCGCGCGACTGATGGTGGCGTTGTCGGCGAACTCCAGGTCGCTGCCGACGGGGATGCCGCGTGCGATGCGCGTCACATGCAGCCCCAGCGGCTTGAGGAGCTTCGAAAGATACAACGTCGTCGCCTCACCCTCGATGCTGGGGTTGAGCGCGAGGATCACTTCATCCACACCACCACGGGCGCGGTCCAGCAGCTCGTGGATGGAAAGATCCTCCGGACCAATGCCATCAAGCGGCGAAAGCCTGCCGTTGAGGACGTGGTACACACCCTTGAACTCGTTCGTCCGCTCGATGGCGAACACGTCATTCGGTTCCTCCACCACGCAGATGGCGCGGGGGTTGCGCCGCGGATTGGAACAAATGGGACAGGGATCGGTCTCGGTGAAGTTGCAGCACACCGAACAGGTGCGGATGTTGCGCTTCACATCCACGAGTGCCACAGCCATGCGCTCCACCTCCGCCTCCGGCTGGCGGAGGACGAAAAGCGCGAGGCGCTGGGCCGTCTTCCGTCCTATGCCGGGGAGACGCGAAAACTCGCCGATGAGCGCGTCGAGCGAGGGCGAGATGGAAAGCATGGCCTACAGACCGAGACTGCCGAGATCCAGACCGGGGATGTTCGGGATCACTCCGGACGTGGCCTTCTGCATCTCCTGCTGCGCGAGCTCGGTGGAGCGCTCGATGGCCTTGTTCACCGCGGCCACCAGCAGATCCTCCAGCATCTCCACGTCGGCCGGATTCACCACTGCCTTCTCGAGCGTGATGCGGCGGATCTGCTGCTTCCCGTTGATGGTGACGCGCACCATCCCGCCGCCCACCTCCACTTCCGTCTCGATGCCGGCAAGCTGGTTCTGCGCCTCGGCAAGCTTGGATTGCATCTCCTGCGCCTTGGCTAGCATTTCCTGAATGTTGAATGACATGCGTTTCTCCGTGTGTTATGATCCAGAAATCGAAATGCGCAGTTCGAGACCCGCCTCGTGAATCGTTGTGCCGGGGATGCGCGAGCCCACCGATGCATCAGGCTTCGTGCGCGAGTAGCGGTAGAAGAGCGAGCTGGTGACGCGTGTGCTGATGTTGTAGCGCACGCGCGGTTCGATTGTGATGCGTGTGGTGCCCTCGCGCGGCTGTCCGCCGGAGGCGAGGTTGTTGATGTCGTAGGTGTGCGAGGAGGTCTTGTTCAGCGAGAATGAAAGGCTGAAATCGATGTCGTTCTTCAACGTCAGGCCGAACAGCGGGAAGTCGAAGCCCTGCTTCTTGAAGCTCGCGTTCATGGATACTTCATCCGTGCTCGACTCGGAGATGTTCGTCGACGAGGTGTTGAGGTCGAAGGACTTCTGCGAGGCCCAGCGCGTGGTGATGTTCATCGTCCCGCCCCAGATCTGGTTGAAGCCGAAAGTGAGACCGATGAGCGGCGAGAAGCCGTACTGGGCGCGCTTCGTCTCCGTCACGCGGCTGCCGTTGTCGTTGTTGATGCGATAGCCGGTGGCCATCGACGACGTGTACCGGTGCTCGAACGAGATGCGGTCGGCCCAGCCCATGAAGGGCAGCTTCTCGATGCCGTCCCAGCGGATGCCCCAATTCATGCGTGGCATGAGCTCGCGCAGCACCTTGGACAGCCAGGGAACCGCCTCGAAGCCCTCCTCGAAGGCCTGACTCAGCTTCTCGGAGTTGTCGCGCACATCGAGGGGGTTGGCCTGGAACTCCTGGTACCGCTTCGCCACCGCGTCCACGTTGGTGTCGAAGTACTTGAAGAAGAGGAAGTCCGGCATGATGAGATACGACCGCTCGATGGTCCCGGTGGCGGTGACGCCGGTGATCGTCTGCACACCGAGGGTGTCAGTGAGGAGCTGCGTGTTCTTGTTCATCGTCCAGCGCAGATCCCAGTTGATGTCCAGACGTGCCCCCTCCCACAGCGGCCGACTCGTGCGAAGGGAAACGGTGTTGCTCTGCTGGAAGTTGTCCACGTAGGCGCCGTTCGGGTTCGCCGCACGCAGGCCGCGCTGGTAGTTGCGGATGTCGATGAACGGGAAACTGCCCGTGAACCCGGGTGTTCCCGTGCGGGGATTGGGATCGGTGATGAGGCCGAGCTGATACAACCGCACCGGACCCATGTCCGCATCCGACGGGCCGGAGAATGGCGGGGTGGACCAGAATGCGTTGAACCCGGTCTCGCCTCGGACGCCTGTCACATTGCTCGTCGTGTTCTGCGAGAACTGAAACGCCAGGTTCTCGTACTCGAGGAAAGGCACGCGCAGACCCCAGTAGGCAATGTTGCGCAGCACATCGCTGAAGGTGACGGATCGGCCCGCTGTGGTGTCCATCTCGGTGGCGGTGGTGTCTGGCACCGCATTTTTCGAGGCCGCACGCTCCAACTGTTCCAATGACTTTCGCAGGTTCTCCACTTCGAGCTTGATCTTTGCCACGTCCGTGGGATTCGCATTCGGGTCCGACAGCATGGTCGCGAGCGCCTCATTCTTCTGATTCATCTCCTCCTTCTTCGCGTTCATCGCCTCCATGTCCTTGGCCGGGATTCTCTGCGGCGCCGGGCGCTGCGTACGCGTGGGCCGCCCACCCGAGGGCTTGGGTTGCTGCGGCGCCGGATTCGTCGTCTCCGGAAAGAGAGGGTCGAAAAGCTGCTTGAGCTTGAAGTTGAGCTGTGAGTTCACCGAGGCGTTGTAGCTTGCACTCCGTCCGAACGCTCCCTGCTGCAGATTCGCCTGCCAGTTGTAGGTCACGTTGTACACCAGGTTGAGGTCGAGGTACCGGTCCAGATCGAAGATCTTCGGAATGCTCGGACGGCTGTTGACCGACACCTGCTGCGTGTAGGTGGATGGCACGCCGAAATACAGCCCGCCATTGCGACCGAAGAAGATGTCGTCAAACACCGCCGAGCTCTGGCGCTGGATCATGATCGGATACCCCGTCGGGTCCAGGATGATCTGCCCGTTCTTGTCACGCTCCGGCTCGATCTCGAGGCCGAGCAGCGAAGTGCCGAGCGTGGAGCTGTAGGTGGTGCTGATGTTGAACAGACCACCCTCCGAAAGCACATAGGCAAGGTTGCCGCTGCGTGTGTGGCTGAAGGTGCGGACGAAGGGGTTCGACGTCTCGAGTGCGCGCTGCTTCTCCTCGATGCGTGAACGCGAGAGGTCGCCGGCGAAGCTTATGCGTGTCGGCAGGTAGTAGTATTTGACGTCCTTGTAGGCGTCGAGGATGGGGATGCCGGAAAGGAAGCGGAACGGCTGGACATAGGCCTCGCGCGGGAAGTCGAATCCGTAGCCGACACGTGCCGTCCACTGCCAGTTGCGCCGCCCCTCGAACACCGGGTCGCGATACCGCGTCACGGTGTAGTTGTAGCTCAGGTCGAGCCGATTGACGAGGTAGGTCGCGAGCCAGCTTTCCCCGGGCACCTTGAACTTCACCGAGGGGATCGCCCAACTGTCGCGTACTTCCAGCGTCTGTGTCGCCACCCGCGCCTTCGCCACCGCTGCCTCGATCTCCCGCCTGCTCCTGCCCTGCTTGATCATCTTCGCCTCGAGGGCGCGCAGCGAGCCTTCAACCTCCACGTCGGGCTGGCCGGGGAGAAGCATCGGACGCACGTAGTTCTCCGAGTGCGAGTAGGCGACGCGGATCGACGTGCCCTGCCAGTCCTTGGGGAAGACGCGGTCCACGTTGAGTGTCGTGTTCACGTTCCATGCAGTGGTGGTTGAGCGCGTGGAACTGAAGCGTTCCGAGATGCCGTGAAAATACGGATCGGTGTGCGACACCGAGGCGCTGACATCGGCGATGTCCGCGAGGCGGAGCTGGGCCGACCCGGTGTAGGCGTACCCCGCCTTGTTCTTGGGTGACACGAGGCGCATTTCATTCACCCACACCGCGCCGGAGATGCTGCGGTTGTTGCCCACATTCCGGATTCCGGTGGAGATGAACTGCACACGGATCACGTCGGGATTGCCCTTGATTCGGAAGTAGGCGCCCGGAGGTCCATCCAGCACGGGGATGCTGTCGAGCTCCGATGCCGCGGAATCCCGCTGCGCCTTGATGCCGGTCAGGTCCGTGAAGCGGATCGAGACGTCGGACCAGCCCGCCGACAGGGGCTGACGGTACTCATAAAAGTTGAGCGTGTCGATGCCGATGCGTGTCACGAACTCCGCCTTGTAGTTCATCGTCTCTTCGCCATGCACGTACATGCGCAGGTACTCGTAGTTGAAGAGGTCCATCCCCTGCCCCGGGAACAGGCGGTACGCTTCGCGATAGGTCGTGTCAGGCAGGTTGATGAACCTGAGCGAAAGTGACTGTTCGTTGCCATACACCTCCTGGTCGGGACGTGTGCGGTCACGCGGGCGGATCACTCCGGGAGGTGTCGAATACTCGGGGTTGTCCTCGATGTTGACCACCGACACCTGGAAGTACGGATCGTTGCGGAGGCGCTCGAGCCACTGATTGCCGACAAAGTTGAAGTCGGCGATGCGCACGGTGGCATTGGTCTCGATCCCGTTGAGCAGGACGCGGATGAATTCCACGTTCTCCAATGCCGGGTTGCCGATCTTCCGCGTGAACTCGGTGAGCGGGATGCGGAACTGGTACCAGCCATTCGATCCACCACCCACGATGTACTTGTTGCGCAGGCTGGCGTCGGACGGGTTGAAAAGCGTGGTGTCGAGGTCGATCTCATATTCGAAGTACTCGTTCGTCAGGTCCAGAATGCCGTTGTTGTTCATGTCCTCCGTGTCGGGGAACACCCCGGCAGGATCGTTGAGGTTGCCCTCCGTGCCGTTGAACTTGGACCATTCCGACGAGTTGTAGGCGTAATTGTCGTCCGAGGGATCGTCGCCGAGGTTGTACATCGCGATCTCGTTGGCGTAGGTGATCTTCTCCTCGTCGTTCGTGAGCATGTCGAGGCCCACATCCTCCCCGGGGTTGAGAATGCCGTTGCGGCCGTTCATGCCGAACACCACCGCATCCTCGGTGTTGAGCACCTGGTTCGGGATGACGTCCTCCGAGATCTTGCCGAGATCGATGAGCATCTTTCCGCGCGAGGGGTTCTCCACCTTCATCCAGATCTCGAGGTAATTGTAGTTCCCGTCCACAAGGTTCGTCGCATTCACCGGGAGCAGGCGCTGGATGCCGGCCCAGCTCTGACGCGGGTCGGCGAGGTCGGGCGTGTAGTTGAAGCCACCGCGTGTGGTCGGATGATACTCGAGGTCGAGCACCGTGACGCGCTGATCCTCGCGCGCCGCCTTGCGATTGGGCCAGATGTCGGTCACCACCACCGAACGGTTCGAGAACGAGGACACCGGCACATTGTACCACATCAGCTTGGCGCGATGATTCTGGAGCTGCTGGGGGTCGACCAGCAGGGAATTGGGCAGGGCGGCCGGCACTGCCGCGAGGCGCCACACGGAATAGGCCGTCTGCATCGGGATGAACATCCGCGCGCCCTCGAAGTCGTCGATGTAGGCGAGACCCTTGCCCTCGTCGGTCGGGATGGTGGAAAGCTTCGTGTTGGGATCCGGGATGATCGTCGCGAATTCCCCCTGCATCTGCAGCACGGTCGGCGCCTTCGTCTGGATGAAGGGCAGCATGTTGAGCGCATCCGTCACCAGCGGCAGATCGAGCTTCGTGCGCACATCCATGCCGAACATCGTGTTCGAAATGGGCTCCTCACCGATGCGCACCTTGTCCGACAGTGTCTTTTGGTTGAGGCTCAGCAGCGTGAATCCGAGAAAGGTCTCCTTGCCCGCGGCCATTTCTCCACGCATGCCCACCAGCGTCTTCGATGCAAAGGAGAACAGATCCTGCCGCTCGTAGTCGATGTCCACCTTCGCTCCCGCCACCAGGGCCTCCTCCTTGAGGATGCGCACCTGGCCCACATCTTCGTCCACCGTGTAATCCGTGCCCGGACGCAGCGCCTGCCCGTTGAGCAGCACGCGCACGCTTCCACGCACCACGTTGAAGCCGAGGTTGTACACCTGCGAGCTCGTTCCACGCGTCGTGCCCACGATCATGATCTTGTCACGATCGCTCTGCCGCGCAATGGTCTTCGTCGTGTCGTAGATCATCGGATAGAGGTACGGCGTGATCTCCTCCACCTTCTTCCCCGGCAGCTTCATGTACATCGCCTCGAGACCACTGTTCCAAGGCTCAAGCGTCGGAAAGATGATCTCTCCGCGCATGGGATCCACCGTCTGCCCCGGGATGAAGTCGATCTTGTTGTCCGGAGGGCCGCCGTTGTCGTCCGTGTAGTCGAGCCCGAAGAGCTTGATGAGGTTGACGTTCGTTCCCGGAAGGATCTCCTGATCCTGCTGCGCCCCCGAACGATACACGATCTTGAAATTGGCGATGTCCTCCTTCTTCAGATTGCGCGAGTTCAGAGAGTAGATGCTGCGCACCTTCTGCCTCCATGCAATCTTGAACGATGGTCCCAGGTTCTTGGGCTTCACAAGCTTGAGCACAAGTCGCGACGGCAGCTGGTTCTCGTTCTTGACCGGATCCTGGTAGGACTTGAGCCGTTTGTCGTTCGAGAAGGTGCCGTAATACTGGTCATCGGCCTCAATGGACGTCGGTCCCTGGACGCGATACGCCACGCCCACCACCTGATCCTCCTGCAGGGTCTGGTTCAGCGTGAGGATGCCGGTGATCGGGTTGTAGCTGTAATCGATGTCGCGCTTCCATTTCTTGAACTTGCCCACCTCGCGCTCGCCCGAAAGCGGATCGATGGTCACACGGGGATCGAGGAGGTTGGTGTAGCTCGCGGGAAACGTCGCATCACCGGGGTTGTACCACTCGATGTCTTTGATCAGCGCCACACCGTCGCGCTCGTCGGGATCGGGGATGTTGCCTTGGACGGCGGGTCGCGTCACCCACACCTCGATGTCCTTGATCTCCAATTGCGGCCGCAGCTTCACCGGCACCTGGCTGGGCCCATACAGCGGATCACGGTAGTTGTACCACGCCTCGTACACGTTCCGGAAATCACCCGGAGTCAGAGGGTCACGGTAGGCGACGTCGATGAAGTAGTGGTTGTCGGAGTAATCGTAGGCGTGGCGCTCGAACTTGCTTTCCGATGCACCACCGGACACGGACAGCCGTGTCGACTCGCCCTTCTTTTGTGATGCGACCGTGGTGAGGCGGAGAGGGCCGAGCTGGAATTCCGCCTTGATGCCGAAGAGCGCACCGCTTCCCCCCATCAGAGTGGAGGGGGTTTGAAGTGACACGTTCCCAGCCTCCACCGATTGCACGATCTCATCCTCGTAACCGGTGTACTTGATCTTGAGCTGGTTCTCGTATTCGAAGGTGCGCTCCGTGCTCCAGTCGGCCTTGATCGAAAGCTTGTCTCCGATGAGTCCGTTCACCTGCACCTGCACCTGCTGCTTGAAGTTTGGGCTGAACTGCGTGGGACGCAGAAACACGGACTGCTGGTCCGAGGTCTCGATCCGGAATCCCGCGTTGATGTCGATCGCCCCGCTGATGCGCAGCGAAATGCGCGACCGGTCACCGAAGATGCTCATCAACGGATTCGGTGGGATGGGAATCTCGAGCTCGGTGATGTTCTTCAGCAGACCCTCGAGATCCTTGACGCCACCCTGGGAGGTCTTCGCCACCTGCTCACGTGTGCGCCGCGCGATCTCCTCGTCATAGCGCAGACGGATGTACTCGTCGAGCGGAATGCGCAGCGGAATACGGATGTCCATGCCGTTCACCATCTCGCGCACGGTCACCATGCGTGCGGTGGAGTCGATGGTCACGGTGCGCGTCACTCCTGTCGACGGTGCCAGGTAGAGCGGCGAAAGCCGGGAGGGCAGGGGCGATGTCACCGCCCCCCCCCGAGGTCGGCCGGGGAGGAACTGTGTGCGCGCGGTGGAATCAGCTTCAGGGAATTTCGGGATGGTGTCGTCGCCAGCAGCGAGCAATCCCTGGTCCAGCACCCAGGCCACGGAGAGTGCAAGCCGCGGATCGGTGTCGTACCACCCGTCGTCTTCAGCGAAGAACGAGAACTCATGAGTCGGCAGCATCCAATCGAAGCGTTCCCACCACGGACCATCGAACACCGTCGCTCCCACATGTCCTTCCACCAGCGGCAGATCCAGCCCCGAGAGGGATCGGAGCTGCACGGCCGGCACCAGCGTCCATGGATCCTTGATTCCTCCCGTGGAGGGATGAACGTTCGCCCCCGCCCGATCGCTCATCACGACCGACAGGAAAAATGTCAGCGTCAAACCGAAGACAACATTGACCGTGTGCGATGATCGGGGATCTCGCACAATCTGGTGTTCAGGCAGGGGGTGGCGTCGCATGAATTGCCGCTTCAAACTCCTTGTGTGGACCGGTGCTGTGTGACGCTCACTGCGTCAAGCGGTAAGGCTGGCTTCGATAGGTCTCCGATGGAACTGTGGCCGGGGTGTGGACTGTATGAAGGGAGGGTTGCATCTTGATCTGTAATTGGTTAGGCCCGCCAGATGAAAGCCGTTCAAGAGAAGAACTTCAAAAATACCACTTGTACGAACACCTTGCAAAGAAAAGACCCTCGAAAGTGTGTCCGCCGTGTGAACGCATCCAACCTAAAACCCGGCGGTTCAACGATCAATGCGAAAATGCCGTACCGGCGGGGAATTTCGGGTGAATGCCGTATCTTGCCCCGACCGAGCCGCGGCCTGTGCCCGCGTGCCGTGCTGCAGCATCGTTCATGATCCTCTCCCGTCATATCCTCAAGGCCCACCTGGGACCGTTCGTGTTCTCGAACGCGATCATCCTGTTTCTCTTTCTCCTGCAGTTTCTCATGCGGGCGGCCTCCGATCTCGTGGGGAAGGGCCTCGGCGCCGATGTCATCCTGGAGCTCATCGCCCTCAACCTCGCCTGGATGGTGGTGCTCGCCGTGCCGATGTCGGTTCTTGTCGCCACACTCATGGCCTTCGGGCGAATGGCGTCGGAGAACGAGACCACCATCATGCGCGCATCGGGAATGAGCCTCTATCGCATGATGGCACCCGTCTTCGCCGCTGCCATCCTCATTTCCGTCGGCCTCCTGTACTTCAACAACAGCATCCTCCCCGAGGCCAACATCCGCCTCCGCACGCTGATGAGCGACATCATCCGCATCAAGCCCACCTTCTCCATCCGCGCCGGCGTGTTCACCAACGAGGAGCAGATCCCGAACTACCGCATCCTCGTGCGCAGAACTTTCGAGAACAGCAACGAACTCGAGGGGATCACCATCTACGATCTGAGCCGACCGGAGAAGAACATCGTCCTCACCGCAAGGCGTGGCACTGTGAACTTCACCGGTGACTACACCGCCCTGATCATGGACATGGAGGACGGCGAAATCCACGAGCTGGCCGATGCCTCCCCGCTCGGCTATCGATGCCTGCGCTTCCGGCGACACAAGGTCGTGATCTCCGCGTCGGGATTCGGCTTCCAGCGCAGCAACGCTGCCTCCGCCCAGCGCGACGACCGCACCATGAGCGCCGGGATGATGCGCACCGTGGTGGACAGCATCATCGTGGTGCGCGATGAAAAGCGACGCATGATCGCCGAGAAACACCTGCGCCAGCTCCGGGCCGCATGCGCCGGCGGACAGATCTCCGTCCTGCCGCAGGCTGTCACCCCGCCTGTTCCCGTCGCCTCGGTCGCCGACTCCACGGCTGCCGCGCCCGCCTGCACACGGCAGGACTCACTCTCCGCCCTCGAACGCGCCACCAACACCCTGCGCCAGCTCCAGGCTCTGACACAGAACGATGCCCAGGTGCTGTCGGTGGACGACCGCATGATCGACAAATACCTTGTGGAGATCTACAAGAAATACTCCATTCCCACCGCCTGCCTCGTCTTCATCTTCATCGGCGCTCCGCTCGGAATGATGGTGCGCAAGGGCGGCTTCGGTGTCGGCGCTGGCTTCTCCCTCATGTTCTTTTTGTTCTACTGGGCATGCCTCATCGGCGGCGAGAAACTCGCCGACCGCAACGTCCTCTCGCCATTCTGGGGCATGTGGGCGGCAAACATCGTCCTCGGGTTCATGGGCATCATCCTCACCATCCAGACTGCGCGTGAAGCGGGTTTCGGCCATGCAGCTGCAGGGGCCGCCAGGGATCTGTTGATGCGGATCCGCCGGCCGTTCCTCCGGAAGCACCGGGGTGACCGATGATGCTGATGAACAGGTTGGACCGCCACGTGCTGAAACACTACGTCAAGACGACGCTCTTCGCCCTGCTCGCATTCAGCGTCCTCTTCATCCTCATCGACATGGTGGAGAACCTGGACGATTTCCTCGATGAGAATGTCCCCACCCACATCATCGCACTGTTCTACCTGTACTTCCTCCCGCGGATCCTCGGGCTGATGGTGCCTGTGGCCATGCTCCTGTCCGCACTCTTCGTTGTGGGGCGCATGAGCAACAACAACGAGGTGACCATCATCAAATGCAGCGGCATCAGCCTTTACCGCTTCATGGTCATGTTTGTGCTCGTGGGCGCTGTTGTCAGTGCCGGCATGCTTGCCTTCGACGGCTGGCTCGTGCCGCGCGTCAACTCCCTTCACCTGCGCCTCCGGCAGGATTATCTCAAGAAGGATGTGGCACAGAAGAACCGCTACAACATGTTCTTCCAGGATATGGGGGGACGGATTGTGTCGCTCGAATACTACGATGAAGAGACAGCCACCGCACGAAGCATCAGCATCCAGCGTTTCCGGGAGGACAATCCCACAATCCTCGAACAGCGGCTCGATGCCGAAACCATGCACTGGGACGAAGAAAAGCAGGAATGGCGGCTCTTCAATGGCCACGAGCGACGTTTCAACCAGGGGATCAACGGCAACCCCGTGCAGCGTGAACAGGTGCTGCGTTTCGATTCCCTCGATGTGGGGAAGCTCGTGATCAACCCCTCCATCATCCTCAAGATGCAGCAGAAACCCGAGGAGATGGAGCTCGGTGAGTTTCGGGACTATATCGACCGGCAGCGCCTGGCAGGGAGCGACATCGCCCGACTCCTGGTCGACTATCATGGAAAGATCGCTTTTCCGTTCTCCTCGCTCATCGTTGTGCTCTTCGGTGTCCCGTTCGCGTCCATCAAACGCCGGAGCGGACTCTCGGTGCAGTTCGGTGTCAGCATCCTCATCCTCTTCACCTACCTTGTGGCGCAGAAGCTCAGCCAAGTTTTCGGGTACAACGGCAATATTCCCCCCCTCCTTGCGGCGTGGCTGCCGAACATTGTATTTTTTGTGGCTGGATGCATCGTGACCGCCCGCGTCCAGAAATGACACCCCGCCGGGCGTCCGGCCATTCACCATCAGATCGGACCACAATGACCATAGCACGACAGTTTCACTGGGAGATGGGGCATCGCCTGCCCTTCCACACGGGGGGATGCGCCAACATCCACGGGCACTCCTACAAACTCTGGGTGGAAATCGAGGGCGAGGTGGACGACAACGGGATGCTCATGGATTATGGTGATATGAAGGATGCCGTGAAACCGGTGCTCGATCGCTTCGATCACAGCTTCCTCTGCGATGAGCACGACGATGTGATGCGCACCTTTCTCGCGACCACGAATTTCAAGGTGGTCCACGTGCCGTTCACCACCACTGCGGAACACATCGTCGTCCATCTGCTCGATCTCCTCACCCCCGTCTTCACCCGTCACCCGCGCGTTTCGAGCCTCAGGCTCCGACTGCAGGAAACTGACATCTCTTTTGCCGAGGCATTTCGCTCGTTTGTTTGACGTCGCACCACACCACCGCACCACTCGCTTTCACCCTTGATCAAAATGTTTCAAGGGAATTGCATCTTGTTTTGTTCTTTCCTATTTTATCTGAAAGGCTTACAGTAATCCACTTCAAGTAAAAACTGAGAATCTGATGAAATTCTTCATCGACAGTGCAAAAATTGAAGAAATCCGCGAAGCCCAGTCACTAGGCATCTTGGATGGCGTCACCACCAACCCATCACTCGTCGCGAAGGAGGGCAGGAATTTCCGGGAACTGTTGGACGAGATCCTCGGCGTCGTCGATGGCCCGGTGAGTGCGGAAGTCATCTCGACCAACGCGGCGGACATCCTCGTTGAGGCCCGCGAACTCGCCGCCATCCATCCCAACATCGTCGTCAAGGTGCCGCTCATCATTGAGGGTCTGAAGGCTGTGCGTACACTGTCCGACGAGGGAATCAGAACCAATGTGACGCTGTGTTTCTCCGCGCCACAGGCGTTGCTGGCGGCCAAGGCGGGAGCCACCTACATCTCTCCGTTCATCGGCCGCCTCGACGACATCGGCCAGGACGGCATGGAGCTCATCCGTGACATCGTGACCATCTACTCGAACTACGGCTATCCGACTCAGGTGCTTGCGGCAAGCATACGGCATCCGGTGCATGTGCTCCAGGCGGCTCTGGCCGGTGCCGATGTGGCCACCGTCCCCTTCAAGATAATCCGGCAGATGTTCCAGCATCCGCTCACCGCATCCGGCCTCGACCAGTTTCTCAAGGATTGGAACACCAATCGGGATCAGGTTTCCTGACCCTGGCGAATACACAGCACATATTCCTCACAACGAACACAGACAACCATGAAAAACACAGCGTTTTGCGACAAGCACGTCCAAATGGGCGGCAAGATGGTGGAATTTGCCGGCTTCAACATGCCGGTGCAGTACCAGGGTATCATCGCGGAGCACAAGACCGTCCGCACCGCGGTGGGCGTTTTCGACGTCTCTCATATGGGCGAGTTCGAGGTCCGTGGTGCCGATGCACTGGCATTCGTGCAGAAAATGACCGTGAATGACGTGTCGAAGCTGTTCGAAGGGCGCATTCAGTATTCCGCAATGTGCTACGAGGACGGCGGGATTGTGGACGATCTGTTGGTGTACCACTGTGGCGATTATGTGCAGCTCGTCGTCAATGCGGCCAACCTCGACAAGGATTTCGCCTGGCTGCAGGAACACCTCACTGGTGACGTGAAGCTCATCGACAAATCCGACGAAACCTCCCTCCTTGCCATCCAGGGACCTCGGGCGCTCGACACCATGCGAAAAATCGTCGACGTCGATATCGAGGATCTGCCATACTATCATTTCCGCTTCGGAAAAGTGGCGGGAGTGGATGCCCTCATCTCACGTACCGGGTACACCGGTGAACTTGGCTTCGAAGTGTACTTCACCTCCGACAAGGCCGTGGGGGAGAAGGTGTGGGATGCGGTGTTCGAAGCGGGAGCCGAATTCGATATCGCGCCGATCGGCCTCGGAGCTCGCGACACCCTTCGTCTCGAAGCCGGATACTGCCTCTATGGCAACGACATCGACAACACCACCAATCCACTCGAAGCAGGCCTTGGATGGATCACCAAACTCGACAAGGGTGAGTTCATCGGCCGTGACGCCATGCTCAAGGCGAAGGCGGAAGGGCTCAAGCGGAAGCTTGTCGGAATGACGCTCGAAGGTCGGAATCTTCCGCGTCACCATTATGAAATCACTGTGCTCGGCAAGCAGGCTGGGCATGTCACTTCTGGCACAATGTCCCCCATGCTCGAGAAGGGCATTGCCATGGGATACGTGCCCATCGGCTACTCCACGGCGGGCAATGTGGTGGATGTCATGATCCGCAACACCCCCGTTCCGGCCGTTGTGACCAAGCTGCCTTTCGTCAGTAAAACCTGATCCGTGTCTTCCATGCGGGCACCACCTGATCAGGTGGTGCCCGCACATCGTTTTTCACTCGCAGAAAAGGAGCGAACGGCGTCGCAGCAGCGTTGAAGAGCAAGAGCACATATAAAACCCAGCCGAAGGTGCAGGATGCGAAGCGTCCGGCCGTCTCCACCCATCACAAGACCCAGATCATCGGTCTGCTGATGCTCGTGGCAGGAATCCTGCTGTTCCTCGCACTCGTTTCCCATTCCCGCGCCGATGAGGGCATCGCCGATCTGCGACTCAAGGATCTGGTGAAGGTCTTCACCGGCGATCAGGACATCAAGGCCCGCGCCGATCTCACGGAAAACTGGCTCGGCTTGTTCGGAGCGCTCATCGCGAACTTCCTGTTCTCCTCCACGGTCGGGTATTTCGCGCTGTCACTCCCCATCCTCCTCGGAGCCTGGGGGTGGTACATCTTCAAGCGCAAGGATCTCCACGAGCTCGCCTATTATTCGAACTACTCCATTGCCTTTGTCCTCCTCGGATCCACGTTTTTCGGGCTGTTCCGGCTCGTCACCTGGTTCCCTGAGCTTTCACCCTACTGGTCCGGAAAGATCGGAGACTTCCTCGCCGGCATCATCTCCCGGCTCATCGGCACCACGGGTGGTCTCATCGCCGTGGTCACCATCGTGGTCATCCTTCTCATCATCGTCGTGGACCTTGATCTGCCCGCATCCCTGTCATGGCTGAGCAGGTTCGGGCGCGGCATCCGTGGCCTTTTCACAGGCAGACCCCGCCGTGCTTCGGCGATGGATCAGACTGACAATGACGACACACTGGTGGACGACAGCGCAATCATGAACACACGCGTCACCATCCCGGATTCTGTTCCGGAACGCCCGAAGCGCGTGGATCGCCGCCATATCGACCTTCCACGCGAACCGGCACGCATGGCGCCAGCTCCGGTCATGATCTCCCGCCACGACGAACCCGAGACACCATCGTGGACCGCTCCGGCGAATGGCAACGCCTCACCGCGCTCCGATGGGGTCATCTCGCTCGAGGACCTGGACCGGGAAGCGCGCAACGGGACCGCCCGACCTTCTGCGGCGCCCGATGCCCCCCCTGCCAGGCCGTCACGGCGCCAACCCGAGCCCCCGGCCGATGCATCGGACCCGCGCAAGCCACAGAGCCGGGAGCCATTCGTCCCACCAGAAATCGAGGGTCCCGCCGCCGCTTCATCAATCGATGAAGGTGTGCAACCAGGAGAAGGGCGGATTCTCGACGACTATGACGATACCAACGCAGAAGAAGCCAATCTGCGTCTTGCATCGGCCTCACTTCGCTATGTTCCGCCCACACTGGATCTTCTCGAACCGCAGACGCGCATCAATGCCATTCCCGACGAGGAGCTGCGCTCAAAGGCGGATCTCGTCCGTGAGAAGCTGTCCGTTTTCGGCATCGAGATCACAAAGATAGACGTCAAGCCCGGCCCTGTCGTCACGCTGTTCGAACTGGTACCCGATTCCAGCGTCAAGGTGAGTCGCATCACCGCTCTCTCCGACGATCTCGCCCTGGCTCTGGCAGCTCGCGGCATCCGAATCATCGCACCTATTCCAGGGAAGAGTGCCGTCGGCATCGAGATTCCAAACAACACGCCGGAACTGGTGAATTTTGTTTCGATTGTGGCATCACCGCAGTTTCAGAAGACCAAGCAGAACATCTCCCTGGGCATAGGCAAGGGGATCACGGGAGAAGTGCTCTGTTACGATCTCGCCAAGATGCCGCATCTCCTCATGGCGGGCGCCACGGGATCCGGGAAATCCGTGGGCATCAACGTCATGATCAACAGCATTCTCTTCCGCATGCACCCGTCGGACGTGAAAATGGTGATGATCGATCCAAAGAAGATCGAGCTCGCACAATATGCGGGGCTGAATCGTCACTTTCTCGCCCGCTGTCCCGACATCCCGGAGGAGATCATCACCGACCCGGGGAGCGCTGTCATCGTGTTGAAGAGCCTGGAGTTGGAGATGGATGTGCGCTACACGAAGCTCGCGAAGGCGGGTGTGCGCCATCTCAACGACTACAATGCAAAGGTGAAGTCCGGTGCGTTGAAGGACAAGGAGGACGAGCAGCTCGGGATCCGTCACTACAAGCTCCCATATATTGTGGTGATCATCGACGAGCTTGCGGATCTGATGATCACGGCCGGGCGCGAGGTGGAGGAGCCCATCACCCGTCTCGCACAGCTGGCCCGTGCCGTTGGCATTCACCTCATTGTGGCGACGCAGCGTCCGAGTGTGGACGTGATCACCGGAATCATCAAGGCGAACTTTCCGTCCCGCATTGCGTTCCAGGTGGCATCGCGCATCGATTCCCGGACGATTCTCGACGCCGTGGGTGCGGACAGGTTGTTGGGCAATGGCGACATGTTGTTCCACCCGAGCGACTATCCGAAACCGGTCCGTGTGCAGAACGCCTTTCTTTCCACCGAGGAGGTGGAGCGTGTGGTGGAGCATATCGCGAAACAGAAGGGGTATTTCGCCCCCTACATGCTGCCATCGGTGCGGGCGATCAAGAAAGCCCAATCCCGCTCAGAGGCATTGGAGACGGATGAGCTTCTGTACGAAGCCGCAAGGCTTGTGGTGAGGCACCAGCAGGGATCGGTTTCCCTGCTTCAGCGGCGTCTCAAGGTGGGCTACTCCCGTGCAGCACGCATCATGGACCAGCTGGAAATGGCCGGTGTGGTCGGAGCGGGCGAAGGCAGCAAGGCGCGCGAGGTGAAGGTGGAGGATGAACAGGATCTCGAAAACATTTTGCAGGGAATGTGAGTTCATCGAAGAGATGACTCACCCACAAACCATGGATGCCGCAATGAAGACTCCCCGAACACTGTTCCTGACCTTTCTCACTGTTGCTCTGATTCTGAGCATCGCCCAGCCACCAACCATGGCGTATCCTGGCATCACGCCGCAGGAGATCATCGAAAAAGTGCAGGCCCGATACGAAAAAATGACCAATGCCTATCTGGAATTCACCCAGAGTGTGCGGTACAAGGTGTCCAAGGCGAACCAGACGACCTCCGGGAAGATGTACTTCAAGAAAAAGAACCGGTACCGTATTGAGACTGGAGAGCGGACCATCGTGACAAACGGGACCGTGTCTTGGTCTTGGTCTCCATCCAGGAACCAGGTGATCATTGACAGATACAAGGAACAGGCACATTCGCTGTCGCCGGAGCAACTGCTTCTGAAGTATCCGGCGGACTTTTTCTCGTCGCTGGTTGGGGAGGAGAAGCTGGCAGGTGAAACCTGCCATGTGATGAAGCTCACCCCAAAGGAGGAGAACAGCTTTGCAGCGGCGATCAAGATCTGGGTGTCGCCCAAGTGGTTGATCCGGAAGGTGGAGGTGACGGACATCAACGGAGCCATCACAACGTACCAGATCAAGGAACTGCAGATCGACACCTCCATTCCCGATGACACGTTCGAGTTCAAGGCCCCTGCAGGGGCGACGACGATCGATCTGCGCTGATGCCGGACAACCCGGCGCTCGGATCTGATGGACGTCATGAGAAGAACGGCGGGCGCAGAGAGGATTTCTCCAGCATGTTTCACAACCGGAGGTACGCACATTTTGACACCCACACCATTTCGCGCGGCAGCAGTGTCGGTATTTTGACACGGGATGTGAAATTGATGTTTTTCTGACGTTTTTGCGGTTTTCTCTTTGGCAGGATTGTTGCAAGATAGAAGGGCCATTTTTCGCCGTTCACCAAAACGCAGAATGCTGGAAAAGCGGGATGAAAAAAATGAGCAATGCAGGTTGAAACGTATTGATTGAAACAGGTTTTTCGAAGTATTTTTAAAGCTACCCCAGAACGACCATGAGTGATTTTGACGGAAATACGAAAATGATGTGGTATTCAGCAGAAGGAGGAATGAATGAACAGCAGTTAGAAGAAAGATATCACACTTCTTTGCTTCAACCCTGTCAATCCCTGTCTATTGTCTTTCAAACAACCACGGAGATCTCACGAATGAAGAAAACTCTAACCTTCATTTCCTTCTTCGCCCTCGCGTTGCTGGTGGTTTTCAGCAATGCCTCGGCGCAGCCTGGAATTCGAACGGTCAAGGGCGACTTTTTCAACATCACCCGTACGGTTGAACAGACTGCCGACTCCGTCACGTTCATTGCAGATACGTTGACGTTTGAGGACGGCGGTGGTTCCACGCAGGTTGGTAACTTCGCAGTGAATGACTCAGTTGTCATTTTCTTCGTTCACAATCGGTTCAAGATCGTGAACAACTGGATTTACACCAACCCGCAGCGTTTCGATTACATCTATGCCTCGGTTGCAAACAGCGGCGCCCTTCTCGGTCGCAAGCTGTACAACTACCCGGGCGGTGTGACCGATGCAGCCGTTGCAGGAGTCCAGAAAGTTGGAATTCGTCCCGTTTACCGTCCGCTCGGCAACATCGCCATCTCGTCGGACATCTCGACCTATGGTCCGGCCGCACAGTATGGCACCGGCGCGACGCGTCAAATGCTGTCGTTCTACTTCAGCAGTCTTGATCCCACGGAATCGATCAGCAATCCCAAGATGGATCGCATCCAGGTCAAGAACATCTACTTCAAACCGAATATCAACAACCTCACCGGTCTCGCCATGCCGCCGGATACCACGAGGGACATCCTCCGCGCGTATCACCTCGACGCAGCCACCGGTAAGGTCGTCAATGGCGGCCCGCTCTCCCCGGGTTGGACCGACCTCGCAGTCGTTCGTCTTCTCCCCGGTACCACCAGGTACCTCGTTTTTGTGAAGGACTCCGCTCAGGCGGTGGACGCCGGTGAATACATCGGTTCCTTTGGTGACTACTCCCGTGGACGTTACTTCCTCGGTGATGACGGTCTTCCTTTGAATGATCTCGCAAACGGTAACCCGACCTATCGCGCAGGCTTCCGCCCGACGAACCTTCGTACGTTCGTGGAAAGCGGCGTGACAGTTGCCAACCCCGACTATGGCATGATGATCGACGGCCTGCCGCCTGAGCGCAACCCGCTCAAGCTGTCCGGCCTCTATCAGATCCTCTGCCCGGGTGGCATGATCGGCAACTTGGCGTATCCCAATCAGAATCCGGTCTGGGGCCTCATTCCCCCGTATCGCATTCACGCCTATGCCGCTCCGTCCAACTATCCGTATCAGCCGGGCCTCGTCACCTCTGGTGTCGACACCCTGCGTTTCGTCGACGCCTGGGGCAACCGCACCTGGGATCGCACCACCCAGCCGACTCTGAAGGCCCTCTCGTACACCCGTACCACCAATGGTGTGGATGACTTCACGGGTTACCTGAAGGGTTACACCGCAGCCGACGACACCCTTCGTCAGTACGGTCAGATCGTCTATCGTCGTCTCGCCTACACGTTCGCGCGTCATCGCGTGAATGTCGGTGGTGTGCTCGACTCCATCCGTATCGTGGCCAATGCCGTTGTGGAATACCGCGGTCTCGGCAACATTCTCAGCTACCTTGATGCCAGCGCGGACACCTCCGGCGGCTTCCCGAGGAAGTTTGTGGTCTCTGTTCGTACCAACGAAGCGGATCTCGACAACACACTTCTTCGCACCAACATCGATCTGAACGATTCCCATGTTGCCCCCGGTGGCCCAATCGAACCGTTCCGTACCCCGCTCGATCCCCTCGGCCCGGGAATCTCCCTCCCGCACACCGGTCTGAAGATCGTGCTTCGTCCCAACATCCCGCGTCATATCGATATCAACACTGATGACACGTGGCGGTCCAGGAACCAGGACACGGACTGCCTGAACGTTGGCATCACCCTGTATGATGGCTATGGCAACGAAGTGGACGACAACGAAAAGTACAAGATGGAACTCAGCCCGTTTGGCAAGCTGGTCCAGGGCAACAACTACATCCGCAATGGTGTGTTTGATTCGCTCGTCGTCGAGAATCCGAACGTTCTCGTCAGCGGTCTGAATCTCGACACCGGCCGTGTGTATGTGACCATGGGCAACCTCGGCCGCGCGCAGAGGGTCTTCCGTCATCAGGGTCAGGGCGCATATCGCATCCGCATCCGTTCCACATGGGCGCTGAACGATCGCTCTGCCGACCTTCATGATCCGTACAAGATTGATCCGTATCCCACGGGCAATCCAAGCGATCCCTCCATCTTCCAGCATATCAACAACATCCCCGACGGTTCGCCGAACAACAACTTTGGCTATGTCTATCCAAACGTCAGCCCGATTCCTGCAGGTTTCTATAACCCGGGCAACAAGATGGGACAGACGACCGCGTTCGACTCGACCGACGTGATCTGGGACGGCAATGACTGGCAGTACACCACGCAGAAGCAGCTCCGCATCGAAATCGTGCTCGGCACCAACGACGCCCTCGTCGTCGGCCGCGTCGGTGGCTTTGTGAAGCCGGGTACCCGTCAATCCGTCTACCGCAAGCTCTTTGTGCGCGTGACCGACGTCCAGGGCAACCCCCGCGACATCACGCCGTACTTCGATCCAACCAACATTGGCAATACCAAGGTGTTTGTCGAACTTCCCGACAACCCTGGCTTCATCGCCCTCGGCGGAAACAAGGAATTCTTCGGCTCGGTCTCCCCGAACATCGCAGGCGTTCCTGGTGGTCCGTTTGGCTCCGGTTGCCCGAGCAACCCGTCCAACATCCCGAGCCCCACGGTTCCCGATGGTTATGCCACCCCGACCGACCCGTACAACACGGGCGACATCCTCAATGCAGAATTCGTCAATGCTGAGAACAACGGCTTTGGCTGGGTTCTCCCTGGCATCAATGGCGACGTGCCCGCACTTGCACAGTACAAGGCCGTCCGTTTCTACCTCCGCGCCCCGAAGAACGTGCGTCAGCTCGGTCTCGACGGTACGGACAAGATCCGCATGAGAGCACACCTCGTCGTCGCCACGATGCCGGGCGTGCAGGACTTCAGCGTCAGCAGCGCACTCGCCGAAATGAGCGTCATTCCTGACGTCGTTCAGACGGTCGAGATCTTCCACTCGGAAGGCAAGCCGCATGGCACCACCGAACCAATGGAAGGCTGGAACCCGATGACTGCAGGCGATGCTCTGAACCTCAGCTACCCAACGGGAACCCCGCGGAATGCTGCAGAGAGCAACGCTCTTTACAGTGGATACTTCTTCCGCGCACGTCAGCCGCAGGGCAACGAGTCGCCGCGTCAGACCTCCGAAACCTTCCCCGTGCCCATCACGCCGGAAGCATTCATTGGCTCCCTGATCGCCGGTCCTGTCTCCCTCGATGACGATTGCACCGCCCCGATCCCGATGGATGAAGTGACTGTGTCTGAGAACACGAAGCAGATCAAGCTGATCGCCCGCGTGCTCGACCAGTATCGCAACCCTGTCGGCGCCCGCCACGTGAAGTTCCACATCGAGAACGAAACCCTCCCGATCACCCCGGACGTCGATGCCAATGGCAAGCGCGTTCCGTTCCGACTGACTTCCAACAGCCAGTACGGTGCATTCGGTACCGTCCGTTTCGATCCGAACACGGGCACCTACTACACCACCAACGTGCAGAACGACACCGTGAAGCGTTCGACGATTGGCGACACCCTGACAGCAGGCTGGGTCACCGCCTACTACAATTCGGGCTTCGTCGGCCATCAGATAGTCCGCATCGCCGTGACGCCTGACACCATGGCATGGGATCTTTCCGACATCGGTCGCAACACCGGTGAAGGCACGATCGTCGGCCAGAGCTATCGTGGTTACGCCCCGCGCGTGATCATCCCCATCTACTTGAGGCCCGACACGGTGGCCGAGAGAGTTGAGATCTTCCCGTATACAGCATCATCCCTCTCGCCGGTTCCGCTTCCCGTGGATCAGGTGAAGATGACTGCCCTCGAAGACATCTCCATCTATGGCGACGCCAAGCAGGGTCGTCGTGATGCAACCGGTAACTTCCCGTGTCCGACCCAGGATCCGACCTGTTACCGCGATGATCCCACAACGAACTACGCACCGAGCTTCTCGACGTTCTCGGCCAACCCGAAGTTCATCGAGACCCGCGTGACGCACTTTGGTCGCAAGGCCAACACCAACATTCGTCCGTATATCCCTGACACCCTGAACATCGCGAGCACGGATCTTGCCAGCCCGAACACGGTCACGGCAGGTCGTATCGTCACCCTTCTTGCCAGAAGGTACGACAAGTACGGCAACCTCATTGGTTCGTCGCGTCTCGCCGAAGGTCAGGCATCAGTGCTTCCGGCCGAGGACACAGCACGCGTGCGCTTCCGCATGTGGGCAGCCAACGCCAGTGGCAAAATTGCCGCTCCGGCACCGTACAATGTGGGCAACATCGACGGTCAGTTCGTCCCTGCGTTCGATTGGACGCGCGACGAGTACGGCCCGATGAGGAAGGCCCGCTATCGTCACACCATCATCAGCAACAGGATCCACGAGAGCGCCTCCAAGGGCGGCGGCAATGGCGTGTTCATGAACCAGACCGCCATGTGTACTGCACTCGAATTCCCGACTCCGAAGCTTTCGGATGCCGACCTGTTCTTCGAAGCGACGGCTGTGTCGATCATCAACACGCCGAACACCACTGATCCGCTTCCGCGCGACACGATCAAGGTGCTCAGCCGCATGAAGAACCCGACCCGCTACGATGTCCTTCGCGGCGGTCAGGAATATGTCAATCGCGACAACTCGCTGTATTCCGGTACACCGGAAGCCCGCGCCAAGGTGCCGATGAGCTCCATCGTCGGTCTCCCGGCTGGTGAGGATGATCCTCAGCAGTTCAACGTTGACGTCAATGGCGTCGACCACGTTCTGCTCAGCCAGGTCTACAAGTACAATGTGAACAACTATCGTGTTGGCAAGTACGAATGCGTTGATGTGAACAACGTTCCGCTCGACAAGAACGGCAATGCTCTCTATCTCGCAGACGGTACGGTCAACCCGGCATTCAGCTTCCATATGTACTCGAATCTTCCGCAGATCCACAAGTTCAGCGCAAAGAACTACTCCTCCGCTCCGCTCAACCAGGCGCTGCCTGGTGAGGTTCTTCCGCCGAATGCCCGCGGTGGCTCCTATGTGTGCCACGTTGCTGGCGGTGGTGATGGAATCGGCGTCAACCTCAGCGGCGACGATCGTCGCCCTGTGCTCATGCGCATTACCCCGATCTGGGAGGACAACCCTGCCCAGTCCGGCGGTGCACCGTATGATCTCGCAAAGTTCAGCGGCGTCAACAGCCAGCCGGGCCAGACCCGCGTGTATGAAGCACGTCTGTATGCTGACACCATCTATACATGGGCAGGCTACCTGAATGCAACGACCCAGGCGACCATGACTCGCATCGAGTTCATGGGCACCCGTACGGATCGTGCACCGGAAGGTGGTTACTCCCAGCTCGATCGTTACACCCGCATTGGCGTTCTTCCGTGGAACCAGCCTGAGTGGGCAGCAAACGGTCTTCCCTGCGCAGTGAACGTCGGTACCGACCGTACGGGCGCAGGCTCCACAAACCTCTTCAACAACCGTATCAACGGTGGCCAGAATGCAACCAAGTTCGCCGGTGACTACAACCGTCGTTACCTGAATGCCGCCACCGTGTACAGCCGCGGCGTCCAGAACGCGCAGCGCCAGACCATTGCCCCGGGATTCTTCTTCAAGATGATCGATTCGACCGCCGACCAGGTGATTGACATCCGCATCATTGATCCGTCTCTCAAGGACATGGCCGGCCGCACTGTGGACGATACCTCCAGCTACGATCAGGGCAAGACCTTCGTCGTGCGTCGTGAGAACCGCAACCTGACACGTGCCTTCCATCTTGATGACACGTACAAGGATGCTGCGAATCCTCGCGGTGGTATCCAGGGCCCGAACTACAACACCTCGTCTGTCGATGAAATCCCGTATGACAAGCGTCCGCCTTCCCAGGTCACGCCGATTCAGCCGGATGAAGCCGCCCTGTTCTACAACGGCTTTGGTCCTTCGACAGTCACGCCGGTGACCCACACCTTTGTGGTGGTTCCGTACCGTATCGCCTTCACCTCGATCTTCCCGAGCAGCTTTGATGTGTCGCAGAATCTCTTCGACAACACCAGACTCCCGCTTGGCATCCTCCCGGTCCAGTGCGACATCGACACCCTCCCGCGCGTTAACCTCGGGTACTATCAGAACCCGCAGCAGACTCCGATCAACCAGTTTGAACTCTTCACCCGTCTGTACGGCCAGATCATGCATGGCGCGACCGATTGGGATCCGTTCAACCAGCTCGCCCGCCAGCCGTATGCACGTCCGGACACCGTGTATCGTGACATCCGTTACACCTACGCGGTCACCCCGCTGGGTATCAAGGCCACGGATGAATATTCCAAATTCCGGTCAGAGCTGCTGGTGCACAGCATCCAGTCGCTGGGTGGCATGCGCGAGCGCATCGGCGCCACCACACAGGTCATGACATTGCTCACCGGCATTTACGAGGAAGCTTCGCGCAACGCTTCAACCTACAGCAGCAGCATGCAGGACATGCTGCCAGATGAGGCA
>CAYUYM010000022.1:0-26955 GCA_964449305.1 uncultured Chromatiales bacterium
TCGAGTATCTTCGCGCCAACCGCTGACCAAACGGAGGCACGCCGGGCATGGGCGCGTCCTCCATCCTGCCCTGACGTGCCATCATCATCGGGGATCGCACTCGTGAAAACACCCGGCATCGCTGAATCACGGAGGGACGTTTCCCGCGGGGGAGTCGTCTGTTCGGATCCTCGTGCTGCGCGTGTGTTCCTCGCGCGGTGGCTGCTGCATGGCGTGCTGGGGCTCGTCCTGGCATCCCTTTCCGGCTGTCTTGTGGAGCTCGTCTTCGTCTCCTGTCCCCGCGTGGTCGATGTGGGGCAGGAGTTCGTCATGGCCATCGATGTGCGTGTGTCGGGGAATTCCGGCGGGGGAGTGGGTGTCGTGCTGCAGTTGCCCGACAGTGTGGAGTTTCGTGGGGCCCAGGCCCTCACGCCTCACGGCAGGAGGCAGGTGCGGCGCAACATCCGGGTGCAGAACCGGTACCAGGCCGAACGCGGGCATCACCTGGTGGCGCTCATCGACTCCCTTCCCACCCCGCGCATCAGGACGGAAACCGTGCGCCTTTTCGTCCGGCTTCTTCCGAAGAATGTGGGGGAATATTCCATGAAATTCACCCTGGTGGCGACGACGGACGAAACGGAACGGCCCCAATGGCAGCGGCTGGCTCCTCCGGGGGTGGGGAACTTTGCCTCCGTGGTTGACAGTCCGTATGTGCTTCCGATCCAGGTGCGCGCACCCGAGCAACTCGGTCTCTACGCCCTGCAGTTCTCCGGAAGCAGGCAGTATGCCGCCCTCGCCGACAGCGGGGCGATGGCGCTCACGTTGGACAGCAGCTTCTCCGTGGAGATGTGGCTCAAGACCACGGCACGCGACATGCCGCTCATTTCCACACGCCGCGACGATCTGACGACTGCATTTCCACTCGACCTCCGCATCACCGAGATGGGCACCGTGCAGATCGCCGCATCGGATGGAATGCAGGTTTCCGCCATGGACGGGACGCACGTCGTGTCCGACGGCACATGGCATCATGTGGCGGTGGTGTACGATGCCTCCATGCCCGCGTATCTCGGATTCATCGACGGTGAGCCGGATGGTCGGATGGGGCTTCCAGCCGGCATCCGTGGCAGCGGCACGGGGATGGCGTTTCTTGGCACCTCGCCACCACGGCGCAGATTTTTCACGGGCATCATCGACGAGATGCGCTGGTGGTCCACCGCGCGCAGCAGGGGGCAGATTTCGGCGCAGAAGAACCTCATGCTGTCGGGCTACGAACAGGGGCTCGTTGCCTGGTATCCCTTCGAAGCGGGCGACGATTCCGTCATCGCCAACGGGGCACAGAGTGGTGGTTTCGACGCCATTCCCTACAACAACCCGCGGTTGGTCGAATCGGATCTGCCCTTCATCAGTGAAGTGCTGCCGTTTTACGCGGTGCTTCAGGGCGATACCGTCACCATGACCTGGGAAACCTACGACGAGAAGAACGTCGAGTCCTACGAGGTGGAGCGACGGACGGAATCCGGCAAGTACGCAGGCCTCGTCGTGGTCCCGCCACAACGCCTGCCGTCGGGGCGGCAGCAGTACCGCCATGAAGAGCGTTTCGGTGCGCGTTCGGTGGAGTACTACCGTCTGCGCAGGAATGCCATGGATGGCACGGTGATCTATTCCGATGAGTTCGCCGTCGGAGCTGAGCGTTTCCACAACTTCGTGCTTGGGGACAGCCAGCCTGAGCCCTTTCTCTATACGGTCACGATACCGTTCCAACTCAAGGAGGCGACGTTCGTGTCGCTCCGGGTCTATGACCAGCTCGGACGGCTTGTCGGGGAGCTGGTGTCGAAGCGTCTGCCCGCCGGTGAGCACAGCGCCGAACTCGACGCGACCGATCTCCCCCCCGGGACCTACTTCTACCGTCTCAAGACCGCGAAGGGAGTCCAGACCCGGAAGATGCTGCGTGCGGAGGATGCCCCGTGACGCAGACCACATCTTTCCGGCCCGCAGGGCGCACCACCCCCAAAAACAGCTTGACATTCAGTGCCGGCTTGTTTAATTTGAACTCCAATTCTGGCGAAAACCCCGTCTTTCGGAACAGCGATGCAGCAATACAGTGAGGATTTTTTCAGGGAGAATGATTAGAGTTTCACCAAGACTTTTCGTATGTTCACCTATCCATGAAATAAGAAATCGTGAATGATCCATTTTGTAGTAACTATTCCCCAACTGTTTGGAGGTATTCAATGAAGAAGTTTACGCTTCTGTGTGCCTTGTTGTTGGTAGGCGTGGGGTTGATGTCCTCCGCCTATGCGGCGCAGTTCAAGTTTTCGAGCAAGCCGCATGCGCGCATCGGCACCGCGCTTCAGACCACCGACCGGATCTACGTCCCGACGAACAGGACCATCGGTACGGTTCGCGTCGGTCTGTACATCAAGTCGGTCCGCTATTCTTCACTGAGGATCGAGCTGACGTCGCCGTATGGCGTGAAGGTCATTCTCAAGCAGGAAGTGGGCAAGGGCACATTGACGACGCCGGGTCCGAACTGGCCGGGTTCCCTTGGCAGCGATCGCTCCTATTGCGTGTTCCGCGATGGTGGCAACACGATCAGCGCCACGAGCTTCCCGAATGACAACGTCTTCAATCCCGCCACTCCGCTTTCGGCACTCGACAACACCCAGTCGCTGGGCTGGTGGACCATCACCGTCTTCGATGAGGGTTCGTACTATGTGCCGTGGCAGGATGGCTACCTCGAAGGTTGGACACTCTTCATGAACTCCGTGACACAGGAGCCCGAGCAGGTTCTGTGGACCGCCGAGTACCAGGGCAACAACCTGAAGGGCATGGTCAATGGCGATCGCTGGGTCCCGAACCCCGCTGGTGATCTCGACAACCCGTGCTCCGGCGCTGGTGACGATGCCATCGTGCAGATCGGTCTCCACGGCGAAGCCTTCGGCTTCTACTGCCCCGTTGCCGGCACAGTCGGCGCCGTGCCCCCGGGCATGCACTCCAAGGGTCGCTTCCGCATCACCCTCAGCTGCTACGTCAACGATCCCGGCAATTTCACCTACAACGGTGACATCGCCGCCTACTTTGGCAAGGTCGGCAACTTTGTCGGCACATGGACCCCGACGGGCAACCTGATCAATCCCGCCAACCTGACCGATCCTGTTCCGCCGGCAACCCAGCAGGCCAAGAGCGCAAAGGCATGGCCGCGTGGCGGCGGTCTCACGACCACCACACTTCTCCCGAACACGGCATCCCCGCTCTTCGGCGGTGTGCGTCTGTTCGCATGCGAGGACGCCATCGATCCGAATCTCATCTGGAGCCTCTTCACCGGTTTCACGGACATCGTCCTCGACGACAAGACTGTACCGGCTGTCTCCATCAGTGGCGCCACTGTTGACATGGCCAGCTACCTTCCCTCGGCTCCGCTGTCGCTCCTTGATGGTCAGCCGCTCCAGGGCCTCTACTACGTGAGCATCTACGACACGTACGGTGAGAATGGTACGCATTACGGCCGCATCCGTGTCGACCGCATCAAGATCGAGTACGTCGTCGGCAACGAGCCGGTGCCCGATCCGCTGCACCAGGGCTTCGCCGGTCCGATGATGGGCGTTCCCATACCGGGCGCCATTGCCAACCAGCCGTTCGGCTATCTCGCAGACGTGATCTGCGCGATGCCGCCGTACTCCGTGTATGCCCTCGACCAGGATCCCCTCCTCGTCTACTGGGCGATGGGCAAGATGTATCCGAAGACCGCAAGCGGCTTCGAGCGCCTCGAGACCATCAGCAGCACAAACTACGTTCCGCCGCAGGGCGTCCGTTACACCGGCCCGTGGAACTACCCGGCACAGATGGATGAAAATGCCATGGTCGCCGGCGTCAGCGTGAACACGGACCTCATCCTCGGTCTCCCGACGGGTGATTACAAGTTCCGCACCACGCTCAGCCAGCCGCGCTATGATGACGATGTGTCCGACAATCAGTTCGAATCGAACTCCTTCCAGGTCACAGAATCGACACTCGGTTACTATGGCGATCAGATCCTCCAGTGGAACTACTACCAGAACCACAACAACACCCCGCTGACAACACACGAAGTCGCTCCGACGCAGGGTGTCGGAACCGCCTTCACCGTGTTCAAATATCCGTATTCCAACCTCTCGAGCATCGACTACAAGTTCGATGTGGCCGCAGTGGTGACCCCGCAGGCGAACCTGCAGATGAACCTGTACTCGTGCGGTGGTTACTATGGTGCTCCGACCACGCTCATCGCGCAGTCGCCCATCATCAGCTACAACCAGTACATCTCCGGCAACTGGCGTTCATTCCCGATGTTCACGGTGACCAACGGCACATGCCCCATCGCTCTCGCACCGGGCACCTACGTTGCAGTGCTGAAGAACGTTGATGGCACCCGCTCCTACACGGTCACGCCATACACCTTCGGCATGGTGCCGGCAGTGGAGGATCGCTTCCGCGCCTATGCCTTCGCCGACAACTTCGGCCCTGTCGCTCCGTTTGCGGTCGGTGGCACCCGCCTCGGCTACTACCACCTGACCACCGGCTTCCAGTCGCTGACCTCCCAGGTTCCCGCACTCGGCAACTACACCTTCCCGATGCGCTTCAACTTCCCGAACCAGCCGGGCATGGCCGGATACCCGAACCTCAATGATTTCGCAGTCAACTACGTGACCCTCGGTGGTGAACTCGCCAACGGCTCCGCTCCGATCGGCAACTTCACCAGCACGACCTACCCGTATGTGTATGTCAGCAACAACGCCCCGACCCAGGGTGCCACATCCTGCAACGTGCGTCTCGAAATCTACAACTCGGGCAACCAGCTCGTGTACGCCGCTCCGGATTATGTCATGAACTTCACGCCGGCCACCTGCAACCAGAATACCCCGGTGCAGCGTCCGTCCTGGATTCCGACCACCCCGGGCCTCTACACAGTCAAGGCCTACCTCACCCGCAAGCCGAACGATCAGAACCCCGTCAATGACCAGGTTCAGTCGACCTTCTATGTAACCGCCAACAGCGTCGTTCTCGCTCTCGGCGGCAACGTGTCGAGCCTCGAGCGCGACAATGCGCTGAACAGCCTCCGCAATCGTGGCCTCAACGTGGAAGTGGCGAACATCGCCGATGTCCGCGATCGCCAGACCGATGTGTATGTGATCGGCCAGGTCAGCGACAACGATCGTGAGTCCCTCCGCACGGCGCAGAGCAATGGCAGCACCATTGCATTCATGTATGACAAGAATGGCCGTATCGGCAACACCATCCGCAGCATCGACGCAGTGTACAACATTGACCGCGGTACCGTGGATTATGACAACGTCCGTCTCTACAGCAAGACCGTGCCGAGCAACGAGGTGGAGACACCGGTTGTGCCTCAGCAGATCGAGCTCAAGAGCAAGGAAGATCTCGTGAACTTCCTGAAGTCCGCCAATGCGAATCTGAAGAGCATCGACATCGATCCGGCAAAAGCCGCCGACATCGAACTGCGCTCCCAGAAGATGTATGAGAACACCCTCGGCCAGGGCAATGTGGATATCACCTACATCGCCTCTGAAACCAACGACATGGGCATCCTCTACACCTTCCCGACAACCCGCCAGAATGCCACACTCGATGTGGATCAGGCTGCACCGGCAGGCTTCGCCCTCGACCAGAACTATCCCAATCCGTTCAATCCTTCCACCACCATTTCCTACAGACTTCCGGAAGCCAGTTTTGTGACCCTCCGCATCCTTGATGTGCTCGGCCGCGAAATCGCAACCCTCGTCTCTGGAAACCAGGAAGCCGGTTCCTATGCCACCACGTGGCAGGGCCTCGACAACCTTGGCAAGGATGTTGCGAGCGGTACCTACATGTTCCGTATCGATGCGACTCCGCTCTCCGGCGGTCAGGGCTTTACGAACATGAGGAAGATGACGCTCTCCAAGTAATCCGAAGCTTCTTCGCGAAACGCGGAGACTGGTCTCGTCAACGAACGCCCGGCATCTGCCGGGCGTTCGTCGTTTGCGTGGTCACCATCTTCCGTGCACTTCCGCGCAGTGCAAACAAATTCGGGCACGGAAATCCGGCTAGATTCTCTCAGTGGATTTCGCTATTTTTGCGTGCTTCTTCCGATCCAAACACCATTCAACACAGGTCCTCATGGCGAAAGAACAGGTGAAACCCAGAAAAGCACAGGCGAAACGGCAGCAGATATCCTTCGATGTTCCTGATCCGATGCGCAGACACCCGCATGCCATGTACCTTGGCATTCTCGCCCTGCTTCTCGTGATCTTTTTCAACGAAGCGATTTTCAGCGGCAAGGTCTTCAATGTCCCGGACAACCTGTCGTCTCTCTCCCTCGAGCAGGGGTATCTGGAAAAGGCCAAGGCCGATGGAATCAACGCCTTCTGGAATCCGTATGTGTTTTCTGGCATGCCGACATGGGGATCGTCCACTCCCGGGCATGGCATGTACATCACCACCTTCCTGGATCCTCTTCCTCCCACACTTCTCATGAAGATCTACTCGGGCGTGCAGGGGGTTGTCAATGTCCTTGGCGTATCCCCCATTTTCTGGGATATCGTCAATTTCTTTCTTCTCGGGATGTTCACCTATTTCTTCGGGATACGACGACGGTTCGACCCCTTTGTGGCATTCATCATTGCAGTGTCGGTCGTCTTCACCCTGTATTCATTGAACTGGATCATGGCCGGACACAACACCAAGATCACGGTGTTTGCATGGCTTCCTGCGTGCCTCTATCTCATCGATCTGCTTTTCGAAAAGAAGTCTCCGCTATATGTCGCCTTTCTCATCGGTGCCCTGCATTTCTCCTTCAATTCGGGGCATGTCCAGATGCTGTTCTACGCTCTCCTGACGATGGGTCTCTACACGCTCTACAAGTGGTATGAAGGTGCCAAGGTGAAGGATGTGGCCATTGTCGGGGTGATACTCCTCTTCTCCGCCGCCTTCGCCTTCCTCATGCTCTCAGGCCCGTATTTCGCCACATGGGAGTACAAGGACTTCTCCATCCGTGGTGCGGGAAGTGGTGGGTCGGGACATGGACCAGCCTCTGGTGGCACAGACTATCAATACGCCACCAACTGGTCGTTCAGCCCGGTCGAGATCCTCACGTTCTTTATCCCGTCATTCGTGGGGTGGGGCACACCGACATACTGGGGCACCATGCCATTCACCGAATCTCCCATCTACCTCGGCATCGTCATCAGTTTCCTCGCTCTGCTCGGCATCCTGCTGCGCCCGAAGGACAAATTCGTTCATTTCTGGATGGTCCTCGGTCTGTTCGCCGTCCTAGTCTCGCTCGGCAGGAATTTCGGCCTCGTCTACGATCTGATGTTCAACCACGTCCCCTTCTTCAACAATTTCCGCATACCATCCATGATCCTGTTCCTCATGGGCCTGTGCATGTCCATGCTCGCAGGTGTCGGGCTGTCGGATATATTCCGTCGTTTGAAGACCTCCGGAAGTGATTCGGGCGCTCCCGAACTCCGATCGCTCAACAAGGCGGTCTGGGTGCCGGTCGGTGTTGCCGCCGCGCTCTTTCTCGTTCTGCTCATGTCGAAGGGCATGATGGAGGAGACCATCGCTTCGAACATGGAGACGAATCAACCGCGCATGTGGCAGCTCATCCAGCAGGTGGAGCAGGCTGTTGCCGCGGGACAGGGTCCCCAGGTCTTTGCGCAGTATCCGGAATACCGCCATGCGACACGGGAGGGGATCTACAGCATGGCGCTGGGTGATGCAGGCTTTGCCGTGGTGGCCATGGCGCTCGTTGCTCTTGTGCTCTTGGGCTTCCAACGCCGCACTCTCAATTTCACCGTGTTCCAGTTCCTGCTGCTTGCGTTGTTGATCGTCGACTGGTGGCGGGTGGATTTCCGACCAATGAAAATGGAGCCGGGACACACCCAGGAACAACGCCTGACGAAGAACGACGTCGTGGACTACCTGCACAAGGACACCGACATCTACCGCATTCTTCCGGCCACGGAACATGCAGGGGACAACTGGTACGCGGCGTTCAACATCCAGTCGGTCGCAGGCTACCACCCTGCGAAGATGCGTTACTACGACGACATCAGGAACACCATCTTCCATGAGTTCCAGTTCCCCTCCGTCGAATACCTTGATGGTGCCAATTGGCCACTGCTCAACATGCTGAACACACGGTATGTGGTCGTTCCGAAGGAGTTCAAACCCCGCGCCCCCTGGCTCGAACCCGCCTACTCTGGAGTGACGCAGGATGTCTACCGCAACCGGGCTGTGCTTCCACGTGCCTTCTTCGTCACGCGCTCCGAAGTCATCGAAGTGGATTCCCTCATGTTTTCGCGCATCAACGACACCAGCTATCGCCCCGAGCGCATCGCCTATCTGAGCAGGCCGTTGACAGCGCAGATCACGCCGTCTGATGCGGATTCCGCCGGTTTCATTGGCTCGGCGAAGCTCGTCTCCTTTGGGATCAACTCCTTTGAGTACGATCTTGAGACGCCGCAGGATGCCATCCTCAAGCTCAGCGAGATCTACTACCCCAGCGGTTGGACGGCGACACTCGACGGGGAGCCGGTCGACATCCTCCGCTCCGACTACGCGCTCCGTGCCGTGGTTGTCCCAAAGGGCAGTCACCGTCTGGTCATGTCCTTCGAGCCGAAATCCTACAAGGCCGGCCTCATGATCACCGTTGTGACGAACTATCTGCTGGTGGGTGTTCTGGTGTTCTACCTCATCGTCTGGCTCCTGCGCCGGAAACCCTGGCAGCGCGGAGCGAAGGAAGCGAAGGCCTGACACCCGGCCTGCAGGACGCCTCCATGAAGGTTGTCATCTCAGTCGGCGGCCGTTTCCACGCGATACGGCTTGCCGAGCAGCTCCACCGCATGGGGTATCTGGAGCGGATCATCACCACCAAGCGCTGGTATGTCCGGAATGTCCTGCCCCAGCGGTATGCCACGGCCATCCCGGCGCCCGAGTACGTCGGCATGCTGATCCGTCGCTTTCCCTCGCTCGTCGCACGCGGCTACTACAGCTACGTGAAGGACAACCTGTTCGACGCACTTGCGCGTCGCTACATCCCTCCCTGCGATGTGTTCCATGCCTGGGGCAACTACGCGCTCATCTCCATTCCCTACGCGCGGCGCATGGGGGCATCTGTCGTCATCGAGCGCGGCTCCTCGCATCCCCGCTACCAGGATGCCATCCTGCGGGAGGAATGTGACCGCCTGGGCTTCCCCATCGAACGGGCACATCCGCAGATCATCGAGAAGGGACTCCGCGAAATCGAGCTTGCTGATCGCGTGATCATCCCTTCAGAGTTCGTACTGCGCAGCTTCCTTGCCAACGGCGTACCGGAGGACAGGCTGGCGCTCATCCCTTATGGCATCGACCTGGAGGGCTTTTCGCACGGGGAGAAACGTGATTCAGTGTTCCGCGTCCTGTTTGTCGGGAACATCGGCGTGCAGAAGGGCGTGCACTACCTCCTCGAATCCTGGAAGCGTCTCGCCCTGCCCAACGCCGAGCTGGTGCTGGTTGGGACCGTGGAGCCCGGAATGGACCGCATCCTCCATGAGCATCGGGACAGGATTGTGCTTGCCGGGCATGTGCCCCATGAACGGCTGCATGAATGGTACAGTAATGCCAGCGTGTTCGTCCTTCCATCGCTCCAGGAGGGAAGCGCCCTGGTCACCTACGAGGCCATGGCCTGTGGTGTGCCATCCATCGTGAGCGAGAACACGGGAAGCATCGTCCGCGATGGCACGGATGGGTACGTCATCCCCATACGCGATGTGGATGCGCTGTGCGACCGGATCGAGCGCCTTCACGACAATGTGGAGCTTGCCCGACAGATGGGGGAGGCGGCGATGATGCATGTGCGGGACTACACCTGGGAGCGCCACGCCCGCGAAGTGGTCCGGCTGTACGAATCATTGCGTGGAATCGGGAGTGCGTCGTGAGCATCGGACGCAAGGCTGTCGTCAGCACGCTGTGGACCAGCGGTCTGAACTACATCGCCATGGCCGTGGGCTTCGTGTTCGGCCTCCTGCGGGACCGCATCCTCCTGGCCCCGGAGAACGGCGTCTACGGCTATGCCATGGCCGTCGTGGACCTCGTCTTCATCCTCGCGGGGCTGTCCTTCAACATCATGCTGATCCAGGCAGGCAGGGAACGCGAGGACCTGTATACCACCGCGTTCTCCCTGACCACCTTCCTGGCACTGGCCATGACCATCGTCGCCGGCGTGACAGGCTGGGTGCTGTATCAGACGGGGACTACACTGATCAAGGTCGAGTCCTTCCTGGTGCTCGCGGTGTTCAACATCATCAATCTCTACACGATGTTGTTCGCCACATATCTGGAGAAGCAGCTCGAATACAAACGCATCGCGCGAATCAATCTCCTGTCGGTTCTGACCTTCCCTCTTGTGTCGTGGTGGCTTGTCGGCTCTGGATGGGGGGCATGGGGCATGATCCTCGGCCAGTCGGCTTCCCTGTTCGTCTCCTTTATCGGCTTCTCCATCATCAGCCACTATCCCATCGGATTCCGCATGAATCGCGCCACGACCCTGTGGTTCCTGTCGAACGGATGGAAGCTGATCTTCGCCCGGGGCATGGAGGTGTTGTTCGTGCGTCTGGGTGCGCTCATGACCGAGCGCCTCGCCGGAACGTCGCTCCAGGGAAGCTACTCGAAGGTGCTGAAGTACTGGGAGATGGCGCCGCAGACCGTCTCCCCCGCAGTCGTGACGGTGGCCATGCCCACGTATTCCAAGATGCAGGACGACCTGGACAAGCTGGGGACGGCATTCAGCTTGGTGATCTTCTTCCTCGTCCGTGTGCTGATGCCCTTTGTCCTCGTGTTCGCCATCCTTCCGGAGCAGTTCATCCGCGTGATCGGTGACCAGTGGCTGCCTGCGGTTCCCGTGCTCCGCATCCTCGCCATTGGCGCGCTGTTGTCGCCCCTCTTCGAGAACATGAAGCAACTCCTGCTGGCGAAGGGGAGGACCGACGCTCTTCTGAAGATCCGCATCGTCCAGCTCGCGGTGTTCCTTCCCGGGATGTGGCTCCTTGTGGTGCGGATGGGCATCGCCGGCGCTGCATGGGCGGTTCTGATCAACTATGTGGTGGGGGTGACCGGGGCGATGCTCGTTGTCAGGCGCATCATCAGTGTGGCATGGCTCCGCGAGATTGTGCTTCCGCTGTTCTTTGCCGCGTTGTCCGGCGTGGTGGTGCTGCAATTCCCGCTGCCGGATTCCGGACACGGGGCCATCGTGCACTTCCTGGTGTCGGCTGCCTACATCACCGCGGTGTTCGCGTTGCTCGAAGTGATCGTCGAACGGAGGCGCATCGTGGCGCATTATCGTTTCATCAAGTCCATCATGAAAGAACCAACACAGGGTGGAGCATAGCGTGACAATTCTGCTTGTCTGTGAATACTGGTATGGCACCGGAGGGTGGGGCTACAAGCTCGCACTCGAACAGCTCGGATGCACGGTGCACGTCTTCGACTATCGCCGGGCGCATTTCACCGCAGGGGGATCGATCCCTGGCATCGGGACCATTTCGCGTCGCATCAACAACGTCCTCATGAGCAATGCCCTTGTCCGGACAGTGGAGGAGCTGCGTCCCGATGTCGTCCTCTTCCTGAAGGGGGAGACCGTGCTGGCATCGGCCATCGAGCGCATCCGATCCGGCGTGCGTCCGGTGCTCGTGCAGTGGTACCCCGACGGTCCGTTCAACACGGCCGTGAAGAACGCCACAGCCGACAGCATCGCGTCGATCCCGCTCTTCGACATCTACTACATCTACGCCAGGTCCCTCATCCAGCCGTTGCGGGCGGCCGGGGCGCAGCGTGTGGAGTACCTGCCGTTCTGTTATGATCCGGAGATGCTGAAGATGCCGGAATCCATCTCGGACGAGGACCGGATGAAATACCGCACTGATGTGGTGTTTGCCGGCACCTGGGAGCCGATGCGCGAATGGTGGCTCGAGAAGCTCACCGACCTCGACCTCTCTGTCTGGGGCAACATGTGGGATCATGTGCCGCCATCCAAACCGCTGCGGCGCCTGTGGAAGGGCAGTGCCGTCTATGGCGAGGAGATCTCCAAGCTCTTCGCCGTCTCGAAGATCCACCTCAACTTTCTGCGGGAGCAGAACAAGGATTCCAACAACGTGCGCTCCTTCGAGATCCCGGGCTACGGCGGCTTTCTCCTCACGCAGCGGTCCAGGGAGCAGGCGGAGGAGCTCTACGTGGAGGGCAGGGAGATCGCCTGTTTCGACGATGTGGAGGAACTCCGGGAGAAGATCGCCTATTACCTGGAGCACGACGACGAACGCCGCAGCATCGCCGAGGCGGGCCATCACCGTGCGCAGCGCGAACACCAGGCGATCCACCGCCTGCAACGCATCCTCGACGATGTCAACAGCCTCTCACGGTGACACCATGAACATCATCATCCTGACGTCGGACTATCTTCCCAATGTCGGCGGCATGGCCGTCCACGCCCACGAACTGTCCCGCGCGCTCGTCGGGTTGGGGCACATCGTGCATCTTGTCAATCCGGTGTATGGGACCGGAGAGGACCGCCGCGAAACGGTGGACGGCATAATCGTCCACCGCCTCTTCGTGCACCGCTCCATGCCCCGCGTGAAGCACCTGTTCTACATCGCCCGGGTCCGCCGGCATCTGCTCCAGCTCATCCGGCAGGAACGGATCGACGTGCTCCACTGGCATGATCTCACGCCCAACTGCTGGACCACAAGGACGCTGAAGTCCCACATTCCCCTCGTGTGGACGAACCACTCCTCCAACTATCTGGAGTATTTCGAAACCGCGGATGGGAGGGCGAAGATCCGCCGCTGGCTCGGCCATGCCGATGCCATCATTGGCCCGAGCCGGGAGCTGCACGAGAAGTCCATCGCGACAGGTGTGGGGCCGGAGTGGCTGCATTACATCTCCAACGGAGTGGACGCCGCGAAATTCCATCCGGGGATTCCCTATGGTGTCATCGACAAGGATTACGGGCTTGATGCCGCACAGCCCATCATCATCTGCCCGCGCCGGCTTGAACCCAAGAACGGCGTGGAGCACTTCATCCGCGCCATCCCGCTCGTCCGGGCGAGGCACCCCCAGGTGCAGTTCCTCATCGCCGGTGGCGGCTTCCCGGAGGAACGCGGACGCTTCGAGGACATGCTGCGCGAGGCGGGGCAGTCCCGCGGCGTCGTGTTTTCCGGCAACGTGCCCAACACCGTCATGCCCATGTTCTATGCGCTGTCCACCATTGCCTGCCTGCCATCGCTGATGGAGGCCACAAGCATCTCCGGCCTTGAGGCCATGGCCTCCGGTCTCCCCCTGGTGGGGACCCGCGTCGGGGGCATCCCGGAAATCATCGAGGACGGTGAGTCGGGGTTGCTGGTGGAGCCGCGTGATCACGGGCAGATCGCTTCCGCCTTTCTCCGCCTCCTCGAGGATCCGGAACTCCGCAGACGTCTCGGTGAGGGGGCGCGGTCACGCGTCGAACGGGAGTTTGCCTGGCCCGAAATCGCCCGGCGCACGGTGGAGGTCTATGTTCAGGCCATCGGCAGGAGGGGGCATGTCTGACACGCGTCTCAAGGTGCTCGTCATCAGCCACACCTACATCACACGCATCGGACGGGAGAAGTGGCGCGAGCTTGTGCGCTTGTACGATGTGGACCTGCGCATCATCGTCCCGAGCGTTTGGAAGGACTACCTTTTCACCATCGAGTTCTCCCGGCATGTGGATGACGAGCTCGATGTGCGCGGGCTGCCGGTCGTGTTCTCCGGGAAGGAGGCGGCCCACTGGTACCGATCCATGGATCTGCTCATGGCCGACTTCCACCCCGACATCCTCCACGTGGAGGAGGGGACCGATGCGCTATCGTATGCCCAGGCCCTGGTCTGCAGGGCGCTCCATGCCGCCGATGCCCGTACGGTGTTCTTCACCTGGATGAACTTCGAAAAGACCCTGCGCTTTCCCTTCGGCCTCATTGAACGCTTCAATCTCCGGCGTTCGGATGCGGCGATCTGTGGGAACAGCGATGCAGCCGACATTCTTCGTCGCAAGGGCTTCACACGCCCGATCACGGTGATGCCGCTGCTCGGGATCGATCCCGCACTCTTCCACCCGGATCGCAACGACGCGCTCCGGCAGTCGCTCGGTCTCGACGGCGTGGTGATCGGTTTCATCGGCCGCTTCGTTCCGGAAAAGGGCGTGCTGAACCTCATCGAGGCGGCGGCGCAGCTCACCGGGGATTTCTCGCTGCTCATCATCGGTGGCGGTGAGCTCGAGGGCGCGATCCGCGCCCGTGTGGACGCGCTCGGCCTCACGTCACGGACGCGGGTCGTCCTCTCCGTGCCCCATGCCGACATCCCGGGCTATATCAACTCCATGGATCTCCTGGTCCTGCCATCCTACACTGTGCCGCACTGGAAGGAACAATTCGGCCAGGTGCTGGTCCAGGCCATGGCCTGCGAGGTGCCCGTTCTGGGCTCGACGCATGCCGAGATCCCGCGTGTGATCGGGGATGCCGGATGGACCTTCGCCGAGCAGGATTGGGACGAACTCGCACGCAAGCTCCAGACACTTGTCGCCGACGCCGACCTGCGGCGCGACCTCGGCGTCCGGGGGCGGGAGCGCGTGCTGGCCAACTTCACGAACACCTGCATCGCCCGGCGCACGTACGAGGTGTACCGGCAGCTTCTGGAGGAGGGATCCTGACCCCTGCGCCTCACGGGTGCAGTCGGACCGCCCGCACAGTCCGCACACGACAGCTTTGAACTTTGGGAACGGAAATCCTAGATTGCACATCCTGATTCACCACCAGCTCCATCATCATGGCACTCTTCTCCAGACTCATCGCCTCGCTCCTCCCGATCATCCCGAAATCCGTCGTGGGCTTTGCCTCACGTCCGTACATCGCCGGTCCCACGCTTCAGGACGGGATACGCGTGGTGAAGGAGTTGAATGCGAAGGGCATCATGGCGACCATGGATGTGCTGGGCGAAAGTGTGTATTCCATCGATGAAGCGGGTGAGATGTGCGATCGATGCGCCGAGGTGCTGGATGCGATCCGAGAGCACCGGCTCGACTCGAACCTCAGCATCAAACCCACCCAGCTCGGACTCTCGATCAATGTGGCCGCCTGCGAGCGCAATCTGCGCCGTCTGCTGGATCTGGCGAGGGAACAGGGCAACTTCATCCGCATCGACATGGAGGACCACCCCTACACCGATGCCACCATCGCGCTGTATCGCACGCTGCGCCGCGACTATCCCGGCCATGTGGGGATCGTGGTGCAGGCCTACCTCCGCCGGACGCAGGCGGACATCGATGCACTCATCGCGGAGGGCGAATCCAATTTCCGCCTGTGCAAGGGGATCTACGTCGAACCGGAGGAGATCGCGTTCACAGACAGGGAGGAAGTGCGCGACAGCTACAAATCCCTTCTCGCGTCACTGCTGAAGCGACGCGTTTACACCGGCATCGCCACGCACGACGATCCGCTGATCGAGGATGCGCTCGCCTGTGTGAAGGAGACCGGCCTTCAACCCCATGAGTACGAGTTCCAGATGCTGCTCGGCGTGCGCCCGGCGAGGCGCGACGCCCTTGTTGCCGCAGGCCACCGCATGCGCGTCTACGTGCCCTTCGGCGAACGGTGGTACGCGTACTCGATCCGTCGCCTGAAGGAGAATCCCCGCATGGCCATGCATGTCACCAAGGCGTTTTTCGGCATCGGACGCTGACCCGTCGTCGGTGAACAGAATGCCGCGCAGGCGCACGCTGGTCGTCCTCGCGTGGTGCATCGTCGCAATGCTGGTCGCCGGGTGTCCACGTCCCGATTCCGCCACATCGCCCCCGGGGCCGCGTACGGTCACCGACGACATCGGTCGCCGTGTGACCCTGCCCGCCCGCCCGACGCGCATCATCAGCCTTGCCCCCAGCCTCACGGAGTCCCTGTGTTTTCTTGGATACGATTCGCTTCTTGTCGGCGTCACTGATTTCTGTGACTGGCCGGAGTCCGTCCGCGCACTGCCGCGGATGGGCGGCATCATCAACCCCGATCTGGAGGCGGTGATCGCCGCCCGTCCGGATCTCGTGCTGCTGTCGGTGGAGGGCAACAGTCGCAGGAGCTTTGAAGTGCTTGAGGCAGCCGGCATCCCCACCTTTGTATCGAATCCACGCAACCTCGATGGCATCCTCGCCACGCTCGCGGACATCGACTCCCTCTGTGCCGTGGATGATCGTGGAGTGAGACGGCTGGATTCCCTCCGCCGCTCGCTCGATCTCGCTCCCGGACCTGATCGGTCGGCGGCCCGGTGCAGGGTGCTCATGGTGATCTCGATCGAGCCCCTCATCGTCGCCGGCGATTCCACGTTCATCGGCGAGATGTTTCGTCGGGTGGGGGCGTCCAACCTCGCCTCCGGCATGCCGGGGAATTACCCGGCCATCAACCGCGAAGCCGTGGTGCTTGGCAACCCCGACCTGATCCTCATTCCCACGGATGTCGGCATGGACACTTCCGGCATTTTCGCGCGCTTTCCGGAGTGGCGGACAGTCGCTGCCGGGCGAACGTCGGGCCTCGTTTCCATCGATGCGAACCTTGTGCTCCGGCCAGGTCCCCGGGCGTTCGAGGGACTCCGGTTGCTCGGCTCGCTCGTGGCGGAATGGGCAAAAAAAAGGCAGGCGATGCGCCTGCCTGGGTGAGTCGATCCATCGATCATTGCAGGGTGGCGAGCTTCTTCAGGTCCATGCTGGAGGCGATTTCCTGTGCCGCATTCTCCCCCATCCCATTGGTGCGGATCTGTACGATGAAGCGATCACTCACCAGCACGGTGAATTCGGCCGATGCGCCCTCCTTCACCCAGCGGATGAAGGCTGGATACTCGTTGAACTTCATGCTCTTCTCGTATCCCTCCATCGATTCCTTGGAGTAGTTGAGGTTGAGCAGGAACTGGTAGCCCATGTAGAACGCCGGGATGAAGGCGTAGTCGAAGATCTCGACGTCTGCCGACATGGTGCCGGCGTCGTTCGCAAATTTCTGCGATGCCGTCGCATAGGCGAATTCTCCCATCGACGCCGTTTCTCCGTTGGGCGACTCAGCCTTGAGCCCGGGCACGGCCTTCGGGAGGATCTCGACGAGGAGCCTGAAGTTCACTGGCGGGACGGGCTTGCGGTTGGCCCATTTCTCCATGCCTTCTGCAGCCTGCCTGGCCTGGTCCTCGATCGAATTCATCTGTTGCACAACCTCCTGGGTTCCCTTCGGCTCCTCCTTCCCTCCGCAGGACGACAGCGTGAATCCCAGAAGCATGACCGCGATGATGGACAGGGACATGACACATCTCATGACGTTTCTCCGACCTGGTGATGATGAAATTTTCCCAGTATACCACCTGCACGGTTCAAAACAAACAGCGCTCCGGATCCTGGCCGGAGCGGTGCGTGCATGGGGTGAGCCCGGGTGTCAATACTCGATGATGGTCTTCTCCTTGCGGGGTTGTGCGGGGGCCGATGTTCCACCTCCATGCTTCATGCATGCTCCGGGCATGAATTTCCTGTTGATGAACTCCGTGGCCGTGTTGGGGCATCCCGGTCCGGCGAGACACTGGGATTCCAGGCAGATCTTTTCCTGCACCACTCCCTCGGGCATCGGGAAATCGTCGGAGGGGAGGTTGATCGACGGATCCTCGTAGACATACTTCATGAAGCGCGCCCAGATGGGGGCGGCGGCAAGGGCACCCTGACCGTAGGAGCCGGTGAAGGTGATGCGTCTGTCGTCGAAGCCGGTCCAGACACCGGCGACAAGGCGCGGTGTGAAGCCGATGAACCAGGCATCGGCATAATCCTGTGTGGTGCCGGTTTTGCCCGCTGCCGGCCGGGTGAAGAACTGCCGCGTCCCGGATCCGGTGCCGCCTTCGATAACCGATTTCAGCATCGAGGTGATGATGAAGGCGGTCTCCTTGCTGAGCACTTCACGCTGCTCGGTGGTGTTGGACTCGATCACACGTCCATCCCGATCCACCACCTTCAGGATGGAGTAGGGCTTGGCGTAGATGCCCTCATTGGCGAAGGCACCGTAGGCGCCGGTGATCTCGAGGGGGATCACCTCCGATGTCCCGATTGCGAGTGAGGGCACGGGTCGGAGCTGTGTGGATATGCCCATGCGATGCGCGTAGCGGATCACCTCGTCGGCCGGGGCGATCTCCAGCATGGTGCGGATGGCCACAAGGTTGATGGAGTTGGCGAGGCCGCGTCGGAGGGTGTAGATGCCGCCGGATTCTCCACCGGAATTCTTCGGATTCCATTTCTTCCCGGTGCCATCATCGATCGACAGTGGTTCGTTGGAGATCTGATAGGTGGGGAAGTAGCCGTTGTCGATGGCCACGGTATAGACGAAGGGCTTGAATGTTGATCCCGGCTGCCGCTGGATCTGCGTGCTGTGGTTGAGACCATACCGGAAGTTCACATCGGAATTCCCCACCATTGCACGGATCTGGCCCGTTTTGGGATCGATGGCCGTAAACCCCACCTGGACACGCGTCACCGCCCTGCGCACCGAATCGACGAAGGCGGGATTGCGGCGGAGCCGTATGAGGGCCAGCTCCTTCGCGTCCGCAGTCTTGGCCGTGCGGTACTCCTGAGATGCCTTCACCGCGTTGTTGAGCGCGGTCGCGAAGAGTGCTGCGTTGTGCGGATCATTCCAGTCCCAGCGGTCGCTGAACGTCTTCTGGAAGGTCTTCAAATGCTCCATGACCGCACGGTTGGCGTGACGCTGCATCCGCGAATCGAGTGTCGTGAACACGGAGATGCCGTCCCGGTAGAGGTTGAAGCCGTATTTCTCCGCCCGCTCGCGCAGCTGCTGGCGGATGTACTCCACAAAATGCGGGGCAATGCCGGAGGATCTGGTCGCGGTTTCCGTGACAATCGGTTCGGACTTGTACCGCTCGTACTCGTCCTCAGTCAGGAGGTTTTCGTCCACCATGCGGCGGAGCACGACGTTGCGACGCAGGAGGGCGCGGTCGTAGTTTCGACGCGGGTCGTAGCTCGAGGGGGCCTTCAGCAATCCCACGAGCATGGCACATTCCGGGACGGTGAGGGCGCTCGGGATCTTGTTGAAATACGTTGCTGCCGCTGTCTGCACCCCGTAGGTGCCCCGACCAAACGGGGCGACGTTGAGGTACATGAGGAGGATCTCGTCCTTCGTGTACCGCCGCTCGATCTGCACGGCGGTGAACCACTCACGGAACTTGCGCAGCAGGGACACCTCCCGTGTCAGATAGAGATTGCGGGCAAGCTGCTGCGTGATGGTGCTGCCGCCCGGCCCGCTCAGGGTGAAGCGCGAGAGATTGACGAGGATGACGCGGAACACTGATCGCAGATCCACCCCCCAGTGGGAGTAGAACCGTGTGTCCTCTGTGGCCAGCAGGGCGTGGATCAACGCCTTCGGGATGCTGTCGAGCGACACGATCCGCGAGCGGTTTTCCTCGTAGAAACGGTCGATGATCACGCCATCGCTCGAGTAGATGGTCGTGGCAAGTGGAGGGTGGGGATTCTCCAGCTCCTCGAGGGAGGGGAGACCATCCAAGATGGTGGACAACAGCCAGCTCCCGGCAATCACCAATAAGACGATGGAGCCGACCACCGTCCAGAAGCGCCGGGGTGTGACGCGTTCAATGAAGCTTTCGAGACTCATGTTCCGTCAGCTCGTACAAATGGATGGATGAATCACGGTGAACCGCAAACGTGTAGTGGCCGAGCCAGTCGCCCAGATTGACATAGACGCCGTTCCCGATGGTCTCGATGCACGGAAGATGGCGATGGCCCATGATCACGATGTCGCTTCCTGCTTCGATGATGCGCCCGGCGGCGAGCTTCAACCCATCCTCCACGCCATACCAGCGGCCGGCGGTATAGCCCCGGGATGTGTGCGAGACCGCATGGGCGAGAGCGAACCCCACATCGGGATGAATCCACCGGAAGGCCCATTGGGCGACGCGGTTCCGGAGGATACGCTTGATGAAACGGTATCCACCGTCGTTGACTGCCAGGCCGTCACCGTGGTAGAGGTGAAAACGAGTCCCCTCGTGCACAAACTCAAGGGAATCGTGGATCACCGTGACGCCGAGATCCCGGGAGAAGAACCGTCCGATGGCGAAGTCGTGGTTGCCGGCGAGGTAGGTGATGGACACGCCCTTCCTGGCAAGCTGCTCGAGCCCCGCGAGCACGCGGTGATGCCCGCTTGGCACCACGTGCCGATACTCGAACCAGAAGTCGAACAGATCTCCCACGATGTAGAGCCGTGCCTCCTGCTCCATCACCTCGCCAAAAAGCCGAAGGAGGAGATCCTGCTTCCTGCGCTCCACCTCCGGTGTGTCGGTTCCAAGGTGGAGGTCGGAAATGAAATACAAGGGGATCGAGGTCACGGGGGAGACACCTGGCGCGTGTGGCGTGGGGAAGGGTCCGGGGCATCGCACAATCGGGTTCCGAACGCAGCCAAAAAATTTACGCATTTTTCCTGCAGGCAGCAATTGTTTCGCACAGGGCGTTTTCGTATGTTGTCTTCGCACGCGTAGCTCAGCTGGTAGAGCAGCTGACTCTTAATCAGCGGGTCCGGGGTTCGAGTCCCCGCGCGTGTACAAGGAAAACCCGCTTTTCCAAGCTGAAAACGCCGCTTCCAAGCGGCGTTTCGATTTTCCGAACCATCCTCCTCCCCCCTCATTCCAGCCCCGTGTGCCGCAGATGACGTCCAAATCCGCCTCCACTTCGTCCTACATGCCCCAGATCGATTTTCTGCGCGCCATGGCCGTGCTGATGGTGTTGGTGCACCATTGGACCACCGACTGTTCGCTCTTCTGGTTCAATGCCGAACTCGGCGTGCAGCTCTTCTTTGTGATCAGCGGCTACCTCATCACCGGCATTCTCCTCGATGCCCGTTCCCGCGCAGAGGAGCTGGGACAACCCCGGACGCTGGTGTTGCGGCGCTTCTACACGCGACGCTTCCTTCGCATCTTCCCGCTCTACTATCTGACACTGTTTGTCGCATGGATCGGACAGGTGCCCACCGTCACGGATTCCATCGGCTGGCACCTTGCCTACCTCACCAACGTCTATCTCGCCATCACGGGGGCATGGCATGGACACGTCTCGCATTTCTGGTCGCTGGCGGTGGAGGAGCAGTTCTATTTCGTCTGGCCGTGGCTCATGCTCTTCATTCCTCGTCGGGCCCTGTTCGCCACCATCATCGCCGCCATCCTCACCGCGCCGGTGTACGTGTACCTTGCCGCCTACGTCTTCCATTTCAATCCCATCGCGCTTGATGTCATCCCCTTCGCATCGCTGTACACCCTCGGCGCAGGATCGCTTCTCGCCCTCCTCGAACGCAGGGCCCGCCTGCGTGATGGGGTGGACGCGCTCCACCGGGCCGTCGTCATCGCCGGCCTGATCGGCGGGGCGGGCTATGTCGGGCTCCGTCTTCTCGAGATCCCCGGCTTTCCCTTCATGCTGACGGAAAAACTCCGCCAGCTCGTCATGCTTCCCCTTGCCTTGAGCGGACTGGTCTTCGCCGCGGCCCGGCGTGTCCCCGGCCCGGTCGGTCGCGTCATGACACTCCCGCCATTCCTCTATCTGGGACGGATCAGCTACGGATTGTACATCTTCCATCCCTTCATGGAATATGTGCTCTGGCTGCTGTGTGCCGCCCTCGGCCTTCCCTTCGAGGCCATCCTCCATTCCGGGTGGATCTTCCCCGTCAAGTTCGTGCTGCTTGTGGGCTGCGCCTCCCTGACGTGGAACTTCTTCGAGCGCCCCATCAACAACCTCAAGCGCCGTGCTCCCTATGTGAACTGACGCACCCGCCTGAAACGCGGAAGCGCACGGACATCCGTGCGCTTCACTGCTGTTTCGGGGTCGGCTGTCCGCGTCAGAGCCGTATCGTCTCGGAGATGAGCTTGCACTCGTTGAAGGTGAAAGTGTATGTCCGCGTGCCGAAGCCCTGCCTGGAGAACGTCACCGTGTAGGTGGCCGGTGCCTGCAGGTTCTCCGCGAGATACCAACCTTCCGCATTGGTGTACCCGGAGGTGACAACGGTGGTGCCGCGCGAGATCGTCACGAGAACATCGTTCAGCCAGCCAGCCTCGGCGATGGTGGAATCCTTCACACGGAACTTCAGCTTGGCCGTGTGACACGTGTCGACACTGCTGGACTGCGGCTTCATGGTGAGCTCCAGCGCCTTCTGCTCGTTGCATCCGAGGGTGAAGGTGAATTCCCGGGTCTTGTATGTCTCCCGGATCAGGTTCACCTGATAACTGCCCATGCAGAGTCCCGTGAACGAGATCGAGCCGCTGGCGTTGGTCGTGCCCCAGGTCTTGACGCTCGACCCGAACCAGAGCTTCACGGTGGCATTGGCGATCGGGGTGTTGGTGACGGAATCACGGATGAACAGCGTGACCGCTCCCTGACAGCAGCTGTCGATACCGGGCTTGGGCGTCAGCACGCGTGTATGCGTCACCACCTCGTTGCAGCCCATTGTGATGGAAAACTCCTGGACGGTGTACCCATCGCGGGCAAGGCGGAGGTTGTACGTGCCCGGGCACATGCTCTGGAACACCACCGGCTGTCCGCCCGATGTGATGGCGGAGCGCGTGTCACCCTGCACCTTGGACACTTTCACCGAGACGTTGTTGAGGATGGTGTTCGACGCGGAGTCCATCGGAACCACGGTGAGGATGCCGTGACAGCAGGAGTCCTCGCCAGCGCTGCCCGGAGTCATGCGGATGTCGAGCGACGTGCTGTCGCAGAACTGGATGGTCGCACTGCGTTCCACAACGCTGTATCCACTCTTCGAGATCCGCAGTGTATAGGCGCCCGCCATGAGGTGATTGAAGCTGACGCGACCGGTGGCATCGGAGGTGACGGTGGTCACGAGTGTGCCGTTGCGCTTGAGCCGCACTTCCGCCCCCACGATCGGTTGCAGCGTGGTGAGATCGCGGATCAGCAGCGCCAGCCTGCCGCACGCGCTGTCGGCGTGGACCATGGTGAAGATGATCGGGTCATCTGCTGTCCCGGTCTGTATCACCGTCGGCAGTTTCATGGAAAAGGGTCGGAAATCATCGCGCGAGATGCGGATGCTCACATCCTTCTGATCGGTCGGGATCGCCTTCAAGGTGAAGTTGCCGAGATCGTCGGTCATGGTCGTGGAGAGGATTGTCCCGCTCGTTCCCACCGCCTCCACCGTGGCATAGGGGATGATGTACCCCTGCTCGTCGAGGGGGATGCCGGCGATGTCCACCGAGGGAGCCGGAGCCGCCGGTTGTGAATCCTTGCAGGCTGGGAACAGGAGGCCGGTCATCAGGATCATCATCATTGTCACAAGGGTCTGTCGCACTGGTGTTCTCATGGGGTCCTCGGTTGGTATGGTGTTTCGATGCGATACGACAATCAACATAGACAATTGCCCGAAAAAAAGGTTACGGAGGTGCGCAGATCTTTGTGGCGGGCCTCAAGGTGAAGGAGCATTCCATTGTGCCGGGGATTTGCCTATCTTGGCGAGTCCGGGTCCCGGTGTTCCGGTCTCCTGGCCCCTTCCTTTCCTGCTCATACACCACTCATCCCCATTGCCATGAAACGCCGAACCAAGCGCAACTATCACCGCCTGCCCCTGCAGTGGACCATCGTCGCCCTGCTGGCATGGATCCTCATTCGCCCGGTGTTTGACGCCGCCTACGTCACCGATGTTGAAACGTACTGCCCGCTCGGAGGCATGCAGGCCTTCGGGAGCCTGCTGGTGAACAACTCGCTGGCGTGCAACATGTCGGAAACGCAGATCTTCCTCGGCCTCGCCCTTCTTGTGGGTGTCCTTGCCTTCAGCAAACTCTTCTGCAGCCATGTGTGTCCGATCGGGACCTTCACGGAATGGCTCGGGCGTTTCGGGGAACGTCGGAAAATGCGCCTCACCATCACCGGTCTGCCCGACCGCCTGCTCCGGGTGCTGAAGTACGCACTGATGTTCGTGACCTTCTATTTCACTGTCGAGGCCAGCGAGCTTTTCTGCCGGACCTTTGACCCGTACTACGCAGTCCTCACGGGTTTCAGTGGTGATGTGGTGCTCTGGTACGCCATCCCGGCCATAATCATCACCGTGCTCGGATCCATCTTCATCCGGCAGTTCTGGTGCAAGTACCTGTGCCCATTGGGCGCTGCGTCCAACCTGTTCATGAATGCCGGCATCTTCGGCGTGGTCATACTCGCCGGTATCCTCCTGCCCCTGTTCCATGTCACCGTCAACTGGGTGTGGGTTCTGCTGGTCCTGGCAATCGCAGGTTTCATCGTTGAAGCGGTGCGGATGCGTTCCTGGCTTGTTCCCGGTGTGCACGTGACACGAAATGTGGCAACCTGCACAGACTGCCTGAAATGCGACAAGGCCTGCCCCATGGGCATCAAGGTGACGGCCACCGAGGTGGTGGACCACATCGACTGCCACCTCTGTGGCGACTGCATCGGTGTGTGCAGGGAGAAGGACACCATGGGACTGAACAAGCGCAGGATGCGCTGGCTGCCTCCGGCGGCGACGGTGGTGCTCGCCATGGCGGGCATCCTCTTCGCCTCGCGCGTCGAGCTTCCGACCATCGACATCACCTGGGGCCCGGCAGACAGGATCGCATCGGCATCGGTCTACGAGCAGACCGGCCTCAAGAGCATCAAGTGCTTCGGAAGCAGCCGGAGCTTTGCAGCGACGCTTCAGGAGGTGCCTGGCATCCTCGGCGTGAAGGCCTATGCCCGTTCACATTCGGTGAAAATCCTGTACGACCCGTCCATCATCACCCCGGAGGAGATCCGCCGGCACATCTTCACGCCCCTGCACAGCCTCGTGGCCATCCCCGCCGCCGATGCAACCATCGCCATCGTGGAGATGGGCGTCGACCGGCTCTTCGATCGTGTCGACATGAACACCATCATCGACGGCCTTTCGCAGGTGGACGGTGTGTACAGCATCGAGACGGAATATGGTGAACCGGTGAATGTGCGGGTCTCCTACGATCCTTCGCGCGTGAATGCCGACGCGCTCCGCGATCGCATCACGAACCCGCCACCCGCCGGGGATGGCACGATGCGGGAGGGGTTCCCTGTGAGTTCGACCACCCCCGCAACAGAGACGATCACCGGCCTCGCATTCCGGAAGGAGATCTTCGCCATCGACAGCACCACGTGCAACGATTACCAAACGTTCGATGCCGGCAGCCTGGCCATACTGAAGGTCCCCTTCGAACAGGGGCTGGAGCCGGAGAAGGCGGAGATGATTCCGTATCTCGTCTCACATCTCTCCAACGATGCAGGTGTGGTGCGCGTTGATACGCGCTTCCCGGATGCGGTGCCCGAACTGTGGGTGTTCTACGTCTCCGCAAAAACGAATGTCGACAACATCCGGAATGCACTGAAGTCGCCGGTGCTTTCGATCACCTACGAATCAGGAGACACGGAGGACGTCGAGAATCCGTTCCAGTTCTGATCGCCGCGTCACGATGCGGGGAAGAACTCCTCGTGAAGCGAGGTGATGGCCTGCGGGATGTACTGTTCTTCGATCACAAAGGTGAGATTGATGTCGGATGAGCCTTGGGAGATCATGTCGACAGGGATCTCTGACAACCGCCCGAAGATGCGCGCTGCAAGGCCACGCTCACGGCGGATGTTCTCCCCGATGATGCAGACGATGGCCATCCTCGGGTTCACGGTGACGTGCCCATAGTGTGAGAGATCCTCTACAAGGCGGTCGAGATCCGGAGTGGAATCGATGCTCAACGACACGCTGACCTCGGACGTGGTGACCAGATCCACCGAGGTCTGATGGTCGTTGAAAATGTCGAACATCTTTTTCATGAAGCCGTAGCTGCCGAGCATGCGTGTGGAGGCGATGTTCAGCACGGTGATGCCGCGCTTGTAGGAGATGGACTTCACGACGGAATTCGACGGTGGGATGGAGGCGCGTATGGCCGTGCCGTTGTTGCCGGGATTGAGCGTGTTGAAAATGTAGACGGGGATGTTCTTCTCGATCGCGGGCAGCAGCGTGCTGGGATGGAGCACCTTGGCCCCGAAGTAGGCAAGCTCGGATGCCTCCTTGAACGACATCTCATCGACACGCCGGGCATGAGGCACAAGCTTGGGGTCGGCAGTGAGGATGCCGTCGACGTCGGTCCAGATCTCGATGGCCTCTGCATGGAGTGTCGCTCCCACGATTGCCGCCGTATAGTCGGAGCCTCCACGCCCAAGGGTGGTGGTCAGGCCGCGGTGATCAGCGGCGATGAAGCCCTGGATCACCGGGACGCGACGCTTCCTGACAATGGGTCCGAGGATGCCGGTGGTCTTCTCCGCGGTGGCGACGAAGTCCGGCTCGGCCCGCCCGAAATCACTGTTGGTGATGATGAACCCCCGTGAATCGACAAGCTGTGCCGGCACCCCCATCTCCGTCATCGCGACCGCGGCGATCGCCGTGGACATGCGCTCGCCATAGGCGACGAAGAAGTCCAGGACGCGTGGTGAGAGATCTCCCGTGATCGAGAGACCATAGAGGAGGTGCTGAAGCTCGTCGAAGTACCGGGAGAACTCGCGGATGAGGGCATCCTGCTCGCGCAGCCCGTTGATGAGTCCCTGGATGATGTCGTAATGGCGGCCGACGACCTCGGATTTGAGGCGCCCCTGAGCCTCGGACTCGCGGCCCTCAGCTGCGATGCGTGCACAGTCGATGAGCGCGTTCGTCACCCCTGCACTGGCGGAGAGGACGACGATGGGATGCCGCTGCTGCCGGGATCTGACGATGGAGCACATCGTGCGCATGGTCTCGGCATCGGCGACGGAGGTTCCGCCAAATTTCATGACGATCATGCGCAGGGTTCCTCGGGAGGTGTCAAAAAAAGGGGGGGAGGGGGGGCTGATCGAATTCCGTGGATTTTTCAGCACCCAAGTTAGAGAAA
>CAYUYM010000023.1:0-26462 GCA_964449305.1 uncultured Chromatiales bacterium
CGCATCGACACCGCCGCCTGCCGGGGATCCTCCCGCACCACGGAAAAGGCTCCGAGGCGGCGGAAGAAGCGGTGGCGGGCGAGCTGCCGCTCCTCCATCATGGCGTACACATCATGCGAGTGCAGCAAGGTGGACACGTACACCGGCATCACCGCATCCCACCACGAGGAGTGGTTGGGAAGGATGATGAGTGGCGGGGCTCCTGCGGGCTGCACCAGCTCATCACCCCGGTGGATGTGGATGCCGGAGAAGTCACGCTTCAGGCGTCGCAGAAAGTACCACTGGAAGAAGCGCAGCGTGGGGAGGGATTTTCGCGGATGGATCACGTCGGGGGAAATCGTACATTGATGGTCATCGGACGGCTGCCTGGCAGGCCGCCCGGAAGATAGTGGTTTCCGATGCAATATCCCGCGCGGCCACGCGTGCGGGGGTGAAAGGCGGGTTCATGGCGAAGAAGCGTGTCGTTGTCGGGATGTCGGGCGGTGTCGATTCCTCTGTCAGTGCGCTGCTGTTGCAGCGGGCGGGGTATGACGTGATCGGCATCACCATCAAGACGTACAACCACGCCGACATTGGCGGCACCCCCGCCGACGACAGAAGCTGCTGCTCCCTCGACGGCATCAATGATGCACGCATGGTCTGTGCCCAGCTTGGCATCCCGCACTACGTGTTCGACTTCGCCGATGCCTTCCGCGCCGCCGTCATCGATCCCTTCATCGACGAGTATCTCGCCGGGCGCACGCCCAATCCCTGCGTTCTCTGCAACAGGACCATCAAGTGGGGAAGGCTGATCGACAAGGCGCTCGGGCTGGGGGCGGATCTCGTCGCCATGGGGCACTACGCACGCGTGCTGTGCGATGCTGCGACGGGCCGCCTCCACGTCTCGCGCGGTGCGGATGCGCGCAAGGAGCAGTCCTACGCCCTCTGGATGCTCACACAGGAGCAGCTCGCCCGCACCATCCTGCCGCTTGGTGACATGACAAAGGAGGATGTGCGCGCCTGCGCCCGCGAGGCCGGACTGCGCACGGCCGCGAAGGGCGAAAGTTTCGAGATCTGCTTCGTGCAGGACAACGATTACGCACGCTTCCTCGCCGATCAGCGGCCGGGCCTGCGCGAGCGGGTCGCCGGCGGCGAGGTGCTGCACGAAGGGCGCGTGGTGGCGCATCACGACGGCTATCCCTTCCACACCATCGGCCAGCGCCGCGGACTCCACCTGGCACTCGGCCGGCCCGTCTACGTCACCTCCATCGATCCCGCACGCAACACGGTGACGGTGGGCGACGATGCCGATCTCCATCACACCGCGTGCGAGGTGTCGGCCGTCTCGCTGCAGAAGTGGCCGGATCTCACAACCCCGATGCGCGTCCATGCGAAGATCCGCTACAAGGACGATGGTGCACCCGCCACGGTGGAGCCGCTGCCGGAGGGACGCGCCCTGCTGCGCTTCGACGCACAGCGCCGCGCCATCACGCCTGGTCAATCCACCGTATGGTACGACGGTGACGACATCGTGGGCGGCGCGGTGATCGATCGTGTCGTGACCGTCGATGGCACAGGGGGGCCTGAATGAAGCCCCAGTTGACCGGACCTGCGATGCTCTGTGTCCCGCCGGCGATGGCAGATTTCACCCACGAGTTTTGTATCTTCCCCCGCATTACGATCCCCACTTCTCCATTGATACAGGAGCCTTGAATGAAAGACGTACTTGCCTATCTCGACAACAACCAGGAGACCTTTCTCGAGGATTTGAAATCCTTCCTCGCCATTCCGAGCATCAGCACGGGCGATGAATCGAAGGGCGACATCGCGAAGGCGGCCGCCTTTGTCGAGAACCAGATGAAGGCGATTGGATTGGACAAGGTCCGGCAATACCCCACGAAGAAACACCCCATCGTCTACGGTGAATGGTTGAAGGCACCGGGCGCGCCCACGGTGCTCGTCTATGGGCACTACGATGTCCAGCCCGCCGAACCGCTTGAGCTGTGGAAGACGCCACCCTTCGAGCCCGTCGTGCGCGATGGCAGGCTCTTTGCCCGTGGCGCTGCCGACGACAAGGGCCAGGTCTGGATCCATCTCAAGACGCTGGAAGCCTTCATGAAGACGAACGGCGGCCTCCCGGTCAATGTGAAGCTCATCGTGGAAGGGGAGGAGGAGATCGGCAGCACGCACCTGGCGGACTTCACGAAGAAATACGCGAAGATGCTGGCCTGCGACGTCATCCTCATCTCCGACACGCACATGATGGGCGTCAAGCAGCCGAGCATCACCTACGGCCTCCGCGGCCTCACCTACCTCGAGGTGTCCGTGCGCTCGATGAATGGCGACCAGCACAGCGGCACCTTCGGTGGCGCCGTGGCCAATCCGATCCAGGTGCTCGCCGAGATGCTGACGAAATGCAAGGACGGCAGGACAGGCAGGATCCGCATCCCGGGCTTCTACGACGACGTGCTTCCCCTCACCAAGTCGGAACGCGCGGCGCTTGCACGCAACCCCTTCGACGAGAAGAAGTACCTCAAGGGCATCGGCGCGAAGAAGACCTTCGGCGAGGCCGGCTTCTCCACCGACGAGCGCACCGGTTGCCGCCCGACATTCGAGATCAACGGCATCTGGGGCGGGCACACGGGTGCCGGCGTCAAGACAGTGCTGCCGGCCACAGCCCATGCCAAGGTCTCCATGCGTCTCGTCGCCAACCAGGACCCGATGAAGATCGCGGGTCTCTTCAAGGAGCACTTCCTTTCCATCGCGCCGGACACCGTGAACGTGGAAGTGACACTGTATGACAACAACGGCCATCCCGCCTTCACGCCGATCGATTCCGTGGGCATGAAGGCAGCGAGCGCCGCCATCAAGCGAGTCTACAAACGCGAGCCATTCTTCACCCGCGAAGGCGGTTCAATTCCCGTGGTCGCCGATTTCCAGCAGATCCTCGGCGTCGAGGCCGTGCTGCTGGGGTTCGGTCTTCCCGATGACAACCTGCATGCCCCGAATGAAAAGTTCGATCTCATCCAGCTCAGGAACGGCATGCAGACCGTGGCCTGCTTCTATGACGAGTTTCTGAAACTGAAAGGCTGACCTCGTGCATGCCCTTGACGGGGCAAGGGGCAACAAAGGCAGGGGCCCGGCCGGTCATTGACCGAGTCGGGCCTCGATTTTTTTGATCATGTCGTTGAAGCCGTTCGCATCGTCTGGTTGCAGACGGGACTTGTCCATGAGCGTCCGACACCAGTCGATGCATTTGCGCGTGCGATCTGCATCATGGCTGCCGGCAAGCTCCCAGGCGAGCTGAAGTCCCAGGTAGCCCGCGTTCATCGGCAGCGCCTTGGGATCCATGCTGCGTCGCAGTGGCGACTCGTCGAGGTCCGAGACGGGAGGACCCTGCAGATCGTCAATGTCGAGATCGTCGAGATACATCTCGATCTCGTCGACCAGGAGTTTCGGGGCCTCGGCCGACCGCCGCGGGAGGAGGAACGGTCCGGCAAGGGCGAATCCATGTTCGAGCCGTGTCGCCTGTTCGAAGTCGGTGATGGATCCCATGGCCGACACAGCCACGGGCCGGGCCCGCGGATCGCTGAGCGACGCACGGCACCAGTCGGAGAGGATCTCGCGCCCGAGTGTCACGATCGCACCGTTTTCCGCCCGATAGGGGCGGAACGTCTCCATCTCCATGTCGACAAGCTGCGTGGGAATGCCATGCATCACCTTGAGCATGCGCACATAATACGGGAGGTCGAGCATCGAGAAATTCGCGACGCACACATCCGGCCGGAGTCCCTCCACCACCTGCAGCGCGCGGACGGGGTAGGTGTCGAGATCCCCGTACCCGATGTAGATCGCGCTCGGCGGCAGGTGCTTCAGCAGGGTGCGCATGCAGGTGAGAAGCGCCTTCGTGAAGAACCCGCGCTCAAAGAGCCGGCGCAGCGCCGTGGCCTCCAGGGCCTGATCGCCAAGGCGGTGGGCCTCGCCCCAGAGCGTGAGCTGCGCAGATGGATAGAGGGAGTCACAGGCAAGCGCGCGCTTCAGGTAGATCCGCGAGCTGTCCTGGTTCGTCTCGTCGAGAAGGCCGTACTGCGGCGAGTAGAGGTCCGCGAGAACCATGAGCGCCATGGGCTGGCAGGGATCGATCCGGAGCGCGGCGCGGGCCGTCTCCAAAGCCTCTGCAGCTTTGCCCTGGTATTTGTAGGTCGATGAAAGGAAGGCCATCGCCCGGGCATTGACGGAGTCCTCGTCCAACACCTGGAGAAACTGCGCCACGGCGGAATCGAGCGTGTTTGCATGGTAGGAGGCGAGTGCACGCTGCATCATCGGGGAATCCTCCACACGCGCCGTCTCCCTGGAGCAGGATCCCATGAGAAACGACACCATGACCGAAACGACAATCAGTGACGTGGTGATGCGTGACATGCGTGTCCTCCATTCGAGATGAAAACCCAATATACGTCCGCCAGCCGTGAAGTCCGAAGCAGAGGGTGTCACGCTGTCAGATCATCACGTCGGACAGCGGTGGTGGGAAGTGGTGGGGATCTCCACAGTTGCAGGATGGACGGGGGGGACTCCGCCGGAGTCCCACTGCCGCCCACGGCGCTGCGCCTTGCCCCTCCCCGGGAAATCCCCTAGATTCGCACTGGCCGCATTGTATCACCTCATTGGAATCAGGCATGACACGGGACGCAGAAGCACGCTGGAGACTCACTCAGAAACGGGCGCTGGTCACAGGTGCGTCGCGTGGCATCGGCCTGGCCATCGCCCGCGAGCTGATGGATCGGGGGGCTGCGGTCCGCATCGTCGCCCGCGATCAGGACGCTCTCGATGCTGCTGTGGAGGGGCTGCGCAGCGGTGGCGGGGATGTGGCCGGAATCGCCGCCGATGTGGCGACATCCGAAGGTCGGGAGGTGGTGCTCCGGGCCGTGACTGCGGAATGGGACCGGCTCGACATCCTTGTCAACAATGCCGGCACGAACATCAGGAAACGGACGCTCGAGTACACCGACGACGAGGTTGACACCCTGTTCGAACTCAACCTCATGAGCGCCTTTCATCTCACGCGGGCCCTGCATCCGCTGCTGGCCACGGCAGGAAGCGCATCAGTGGTGAACATGGGATCGGTGGCCGGGCACACGGCGCTGCGCACCGGCGCCCCCTATGCCATGACCAAGGCGGCCCTCGCGCACCTCACGCGCTACCTCGCCGTGGAATGGGCGCGCGACGGCATCCGCGTCAACGCCGTCACCCCATGGTACATCCGCACCCCGCTCGTGCAAAACCTGCTCGAGAACCGGCAGTACCTCGACGACATCCTCACGCGCACACCCATGGGACGCATCGGCGAACCGGAGGAGGTCGCCGCACTCGTCACCTGGTTCTGCCTGCCCGCCGCATCCTACACCACGGGGCAGGTGGTCGCCGTCGATGGGGGATTCTCTGTGTCTGGCTTCTGACACCAGCGGGGCGTGAATCCGCACCGCTCCATGCAACACGCCCCGACGAGATGACTCATCGGGGCGCTGCTGTCTGCATGATTCACCTCACGTCAGACGGTCGGTTCCGTGTTCCAGCTTTTCCAGTAGCCCGCCCATTCAAGGTCGTCGAGCGCGGAGGTGCGTTGCAGCGGGAAGCGCGTGTCGAGCATCACGGCCACCTCGTTCGTACGTGTCAGCAGGTGCTGCTTCGCGAGCGCCTGCGGATGCGGGCCATGATGGATGCCCATCGGATGCAGGGTCATCATGCCCGGCCCGATGTTGTCGCGGCTGAAGAAGTCGCCTGCGTGGTAGAACAGCACCTCGTCGTAGTCTGCATTCCGATGGAAGAAGGGCACCTTGAGGCAGTCCTCATCCTCCTCCAGCGGACGTGGGAGGAAGGTGCACACGATGGCGTTGCGCATGGCAAACGTGCTGTGCACGGGGGGCGGGAGATGCACCCGGTGGCTCATCACCGGCCGCAGATCGCGGACGTTGATCTTCCACGGATAGAGATCGCCCTTCCAACCGGCCGCATCGAGGGGATTGAACGGATAGACCACCGTGGTCACCTCGCCATGACTCGTGATGCGGATCTCGTGCGGCACCCCCGCGCGCTCCTCGTAGATCTCGGGCAGCTCGGGCATCGTCACCGCCGACAGGTCGTACAACGCATGCCGCCCCAGCAGGCCCTTGATCTGATCCGATGGGGGAACGATGGGCGAGTGCGGCTGCAGGATGAGGAGGAAGTGCTTGCAGGCATCCGGATGAAAGCGATGCGTGACGCACCGCGGGATGACGAGGTAGTCACCGGTCTCGTAGGTGAGCGTTCCGAAATCCGTTTCAAGGTTGCCGGATCCCGCGTGGACGAAGAAGAGCTGATCCACGTCGGCATCGCGCTGGTACCATGTGGGAGGTGTCCCGGACACGGCAACGCGGATGTCGGCGTTGTGGAGGATGAGGACGGGCGTGCCGTCGTCGGTCGGTGGAATGCCGTTGAGGTTGAACGCCCGTGGTTTCAGAGGACCATCGATCGAGGTCCATGATGTGGGGGGATGCGTGTGGTAGAGGTGCGAGACGGGACCGAAGAATCCTTCGCGTCCGAACTCCTCCTCGAACGTGCCGTCGGGGATGCCGACATGCGCCTGGCGGGGATGCCGCCCCTTGTGGCCGTGGTGCATGCCGTCACTTGTTCCTGATGTGCTCGTGGCAGGAGAAGCAGATGCTTGTCATTCGGGAGAACTGATAGTAGCTGCCCGCCAGGTTGCCGGATTCGGCCGAGCGTTTCAATTCCGAGACGGACTTGAGGAATTCGCGACCGTATTCCTCGTACTTCTCGCTCTTGTCGGAAAAGCCGGCCTCCTCGGTGATCTTCTTCATTTGCTCCGCCTCTCTGGCCACTGTCGGCAGATCAGCCATGGCGAGGTACTTCAGGATGTTCTGGGCATGCTGGGATTTCTTCTCCATGAGCTCACTTGGGGGATCGGGGCGCGATGCCGAGAGCAGCATGGACGATGCGAGGAACAGGATGGTGAAGAGGATGGTGTGTTTCATGACCGGCCTTTCCGAAAAGATGATTGAGGTTAGTCTGTCTTCATGTTGGCGATGAGGGCCGTACCGAACTCGGAGCATTTCACCTCGTTGGCCCCATCCATGAGCCGTGCGAAATCGTAGGTCACGGTTCTCTGCGCCAGCGTGTGTGTCATGGCCGCGATGATGAGCGCCGCCGCCTCGAACCAGCCCATGTATTGCAGCATGAGCTGTGCGCTCAGGATCACCGAGCTTGGATTCACCTTGTCGAGCCCGGCATACTTGGGCGCCGTGCCATGCGTGGCCTCGAACACCGCATGCCCGGTGACGTAGTTGATGTTGGCGCCCGGAGCGATGCCGATGCCACCCACCTGCGCCGCGAGCGCGTCCGAGATGTAGTCACCGTTGAGATTGAGCGTCGCGATCACATCGTATTCCGCGGGGCGGGTGAGGATCTGCTGCAGGAAGGCGTCGGCGATCACGTCCTTGATGATGACACCGTTCGGGAGCCTGCGCCATGGACCGCCATCCATGAGCTGCGCGCCGAATTCGCGGTCGGCAAGCTCGTAGCCCCAGTCGCGGAAACCACCCTCGGTGAACTTCATGATGTTCCCCTTGTGCACCAGCGTCACAGACTCGCGTTCATACCTGATCGCATACTCGATCGCCGCGCGCACCAGGCGCTCCGTCCCCTCCTTCGACACGGGCTTCACGCCGATCGATGCCGTGTTCGGGAAGCGGATCTTCTTCACGCCCATTTCCCCCTGCAACCAGGTCACCACCTTTTCCGCCTCCGGAGTCCCGGCCTTCCACTCGATGCCGGCATAGATGTCCTCGGTGTTCTCGCGGAAGATCACCATGTCGATGAGTTCCGGATGGAACACGGGAGCAGGGACACCCGTGAAGTACCGCACGGGACGGAGGCAGACATAGAGATCGAGTTCCTGTCGAAGTGCCACGTTGAGCGAACGGATGCCGCCACCGATGGGGGTGGTGAGCGGTCCCTTGATGCCGATGTGATACTCCGCGATGGCCCGCAGGGTGTCGCTTGGGAGCCAGGCGTTTTCACCATACACCGACAGCGCCTTCTCACCGGCGTACACTTCGAACCAGTTGATCTTCCGGGCACCTCCATACGCGATCTCCACGGCAGCGTCGATCACCCGCACAGACGAGTTCCAGATGTCTGGTCCGGTGCCGTCGCCCTCGATGAAGGTGATGATGGGATTGTCGGGGACGATGAGCTCACCGTTCTCGATGCGGATTTTTTCCCCATGTGCGGGCGGGATGAGTTTGTCGTAGGTCATTGTTGCTCCAAAGGTATCGTGAAACATTCCTGCATTCTGTGAGGTGCGTGGAGTATGCGAAACCCAATCCGTGTCAGCGGATGATGTGCATCGTGCCGTGCGACACACCGCCACCCGCCTCGATACGGAGGAAGTACATCCCGCTCGGCAGTGTCCCTGGTGTGACCACCTCCTGGTGCGATCCGGCCTGCATCACGGCGTCCACCACCAGCGCCATCTCGCGGCCGGTCACATCGACAAGCGTCATCCGCACCGGGCCCGCCTCGCGCAGCTGGTAGGTGACAAGAACCGGTGCGCCGGCAGTCGTGGTGTTGGGCGTGATCCGCAGGTCGCGGATGGGACCGTCCATGGTCGATGCCCGCTCCACGGTGATCGTGGCGGGCTCGCCGATCATGCCTTCGTCATCCGACAGTGAGAGGCGGTAGTCGTGCGCGCCCGTGCCGGGTTCCCTGTCGATGAGCTCGCAGGCGCCCGTGGTGGCGGGGATGATCGTTCCAAGGTCCTCCCAGAGGTCAAGGCCGGACAGGGAGCGTTCGACGCGGTAGCGGGCATTGACCGGGATGTCCACCACATTCCAGCGCAGCGATGTGGTGCCGTCGGCCCGGGCGCTGCCGCGGAAGTTCTCCGAGGGAAGCTTGGCCGTGAACGGTGCTGCCATGCCCCAGATGCCCGAGAGGTCGGTGATGCCGGTGATGGTGACGCTGTTCGAGATCGGCGAGGATGTGGAGGCGGTCGGGAGCCACGTACCATGGCGCACCGGCTGCCGCCAGCCGGCGATGAGCGCGGGGTTGAGGATGTTGGACGGCTGCAGCTCGTTCGACGTGTAGAACAGTGTGAGCTCGGCGGTGTACCCGCTGCCCACAACATCAAATGTGTACCAGCGATAGACGTAGCGCTTGCGGGCGATGCTGTAGGGCGGGAGCTGCATGGGATGCATGTGCGGCGTGATGGAGGTCACCGATCCGGACAGGAGGCGGATCACCGCCACCTTGTGACCGAAGGCGTTCGTGATCGTCCGTGTGTCACCGGCCGCCATGGGACCGACCGCAGTCTGCACGTCGCTGGACGGCTCGATCTGCAGGACCACCGGCAGTGTGAGCGGGGAATTGTGGATGGGGGTGCCGGTCACGGAGTTCGTCCCGCTGATGGTCACGCTGCTCACATACGTTCCCGGCATCATGTTCAGGCTGTTGGCGGTGAGGAGGAAGTACTGCCCCTCCACCCCCGAGGTGCTTGAGATGGTCAGCCACGGGGCGCCTGGGCCTGTCACCGACCAGGCGATCACGCCCGGCCCGAATGCACCGCCGCAGTTGAGCACCTGCACCGCCTTCGTGGGATTCGACCGGCGGTAGGAGACCTTGATGAAGATCGTGTCCGCACCCACGCAGAGCTTCCGGCGTGCGATCACGCTGTAACTCACGGGAATCGTCAGTGGTGTGTTCGCCGCATGTGGATCAGTGACGGTGATGCTGCCGGTGTAGACGCCCGACGGCAGATCCGTTCGGAGCACATCGATCGTGAATGCGCCCGTATTGACACCGCTGGCGGGATCGGGTGTGATGCGCAGCCAGGCAGGCGCCGTGACGGTGGTCATCGACGAGGTCGCGGTCCATTCGATGAGGGAACCGAGACCGTTGGCGTTGGCGATCGCCACATTCTGCGCCGCAGGCAGGGAGCCGAGCTCCTCGGCGGTGAACGCGAGGGCGGTGGGTGTTGCCGTGATCACGCCCTGGGGCACGGTGGAATGCGCAGCCCAGGTGCCGGTGATGTCGGTGAAGGGATTCGTCGGAGAGATGAGGTTCGTGGTGGTGTTGAGTGTGCCTGGCTGTGTGGACCACAACCCCGTGCTTGTCGGACGGAAGCGTGCGGCGAGGCCGGACTCCGTCTGCCCGTTGAGATCACTGTCCTTGTAGGACAGGGTGAGGTAATACATGTTGCCCGGTTCAACACCCGCCGCCTCCAGCGTGTGGTAACGGTTGATCGATGGAAGGTTGCCGACCCAGGTGTGGAAGCCGGAGATGAGGCGTGCTGTCACAGGCACGGCAATGACTGGTGCAAGCACGGGAACCACGGTGATGCCCAGCCCACCGAAGGTGTTGGCGCCGACGGTGATCGTGCGCGTGGTGCGCACGATGCCGGTGAGCGTGCCGTCGAGCGTCATGGTGCCCGCCGGACCCAACTGGAGTTCGTTGGGGGACGTCACCACAAGCGCCGCACTGGCGTTGATGTTCAGCGCCTTCGCGACGACGGGCGAGGCCTGCAGCGTCTTCGGTGCGGCCGTTCCACCGTTGGTGAGCGTGAGCGTCGAATACGTCTGCGGAAGAATGGTCTGCGGGATGGTGCCGGTGTATGCCACGTCGGCGTCGGTGCGGGAGAAGTCCACCGGGCCGGAGACGGTGCCGAAGTTCGAGGCCATGGTCAGCTTCGCGAGCGTGCCGAGGTCGTCACCCACGCTGAGGGTGCCGTTGCCTGTCCCGTTCTGGGCATTTCCACTGCCATCGGCGGAGAGGCCCATGCCGGCCTCATTCCATGTGCCCTCGGTGATGACCAGCGAGTTGCCGATGTTGACCGGACCGGTCTGCGTCACGCTGGTGTTGATCACGCGGACATCCCAGAAATACGTGCCCGCGAGTGCACGCGGAGCCGTGATGCTGCGGCTTCTGCACACACGGAGGAAGTCGCGGTTGCCCGCGGCGTCGTTGGGGAAGGCGATGGAGGCTGTACCCGTGGTGGTGAAGGTGTTGGCATTGAAGCTTTGCGCCGTCATCGCTGCGCCAGTGCGGGAGAAATACACGGCGTTGCCCGTGGGGATGGATGTCGCGCCGTTGTCGTACCAGCCATGCCGGCCGGCAGGGAAGGTGGCGGCATTGGCCGCTCCATGGGCCAGGCCGTGGATGTGCCCCGCGGTTGCATTCCGGATCGACACGGCATCGGAACCGCCGGCAATCGAGATGGCATTCGCGCTCGAGGTGAAGTATTGGTTCGACGTGCCCCATGTCGCCGGAACCTGCACGGCGATCAGACCGTCGGAGGGATCCACATCGTTGAATGGTACGGAGATGTAGCCTCCGACAACGATGATGCATCCGGCGGGCAGGTTGGACCAGAGCGCATCGTTCGAAAAGGTCACCGTTCCATACGGGAAGGCTCCCGATGAGGTCGCATCGGAAAGCATGAAGCCGCGCATGTCGAGGCTGTCCTTCACGACAATGAGCTCCACCGATTCGCTCGTGGACAGATCTCCTGACGTGTTGTGATACTCGTTCACCACCACGGTGGGATCGGGTGGAAGCTCGTTTTCCAGGATGGTCAGCGTGTGCTGGCTTGGTGTGCCCACCGATCCTGCGGGTGACGTCACAATTCCGGTGATGGTGAGGATGAGGGTCTTGTTCCCCTCGAAGATCGCATCGTCAATCGCCTGGATGGCGAGTGCGGTGGACGACACTCCGGGCGGTACCATGATGTGGATCGGCCAGTTCGTGTATGTGTAGTCGACACCGTTCACCGCCGTGCCACCAGTGGCAGATATTTCAATCATGGCCAAAGCCGTGGGAACAGGGGACAGGATGAGGCCGATGTTGGTGATGCCACCATTCTCTGCGAGCGATGACGTGGCCTGCTCGAAGGAGACAACCGGTGGCTGCGGGCCGACGGTGGAATTCGCGGTTATCGTCACGTCGTCGATGGCGAGGCCCTGGGCGTTCGACGTGGTCGTGCCGCTGGCCACGGAGAAGTTCCACGCGAGGTAGAGGTTGGAGCCGGCAGCAAGCGTGACGCCCGGAAGAGCTGTGCCGGGGACGTTCACTGATGCTCCGGGTGCAGAGGCATATCCGGTGTTGTCTGCGTCGCCGGGGATGGTGGTGAGAAAGGATGTGCCGGCGGATGTCCAGGTGCTGCCATCAGTGGAGTAGTACATCTGGATGGCAAAGCCTGCGGTGTTCGATCCCTTGCGATATTTCTCCACATTGTAACCGATGGTGAAGGTCACCGCCTCGGTGCCATTGTTGGTGAGAAAGGTGTACAGGTTGCCGGACTTGGTTCCGGAACTCGACGACATCCATCCGATGGCGCGATCGGTGCTCGTTGCCGTGTCGCCGGCGGCGTAATTGTACATGCCGTTGGAGGCGCTCGAACTCATGTTGTTCCCGGCGGAGCGATCCGCATTTCCGACGGCCGCTGCGTAGGTCCCGACCACGCGCGCACCCGTGCTGAGCTTGTCCATCTTCCAACCGCTTGGAAGCGGGGAATTGTAGGAGGTGCCGATGGTGAAGGGCTCCGTGATGGTCGCCCCGGCGCTGATCGGGATCTGCGCGAACGCCGGGAGGGCGGAGATGCAGAGGACAAGTGCCGCAAGGATGGAAGGCAGATGCTTCATGTGGCGTGAAATGGCGGGGCTGGTGCGTCTCATGATGGTGCTCGTTGTGTGTATGCAAAGGCAGATTCACGACCTCCCGGGTCGGAATTTCATCAACCCTGAAAAATACGGGCTAAATCGGCAACGTACAATACTCAGAGACCGTTCTGACGCGGTTCCGACGGCAGCATGATGGTGAATTCGCTGCCTTTCCCCGGCTCGGAGGTCACGCGCAGTTGTCCACCATGCATCTCCACGAAGTTTCGGCAGAGGATGAGGCCGAGGCCGGTGCCGCGTTCCTGGTCGGTGCCCTTCAGTGAGAAGCGTTCCGCGTCCGAAGTCAGGCGGTCCAGCAGCTCCCTCGATATGCCGACACCGGTGTCGTGCACGGAGATTGAGTCATGGACACCGGTCCGCATTGCGACAACGTGGATGCTGCCGCCGCGTTCCGTGAACTTCAGGGCGTTGCTCACGAGGTTGCGGATGATGGTGGTCAGCATGTTCAGATCCGCACGCACGGAAAACCCCTCGGGGATGTCCGTCACGATGGTGATCATCTTGTGCGCTGCCAGGGAGTGCACACCATCCAACACGTCCAGCACCACGGGTGCGAGCGACAACGTGATCGGGGTGCAGGTGATGCGACCGGAACTCATGCGCGACCAGTCCAGCAGATTCTGCAGCAGATCGTGGGCGCTGGAGCTTGCCGTGTTGATGCCCAGCACGTAGGTGCTCCGGAGCTCGTCCGTGAGCATGGCATCGTCATCAACCAGCATGTCCGAGAACCCGAGGATGGTGAAGAAGGCATTCTTCAGATCATGAGCGACGAGGGAGAAGAACATGTCCTTGGTCGCGTTCGCCACCTGCAGCTCTTCAGCGATGGCACGGTACCGCTTCTCCGAGGCGGCGAGGCGGTCCATGATCGCATGTCGCTGCGTCGTGTCACGGCCCACAGTCACGTGGTAGGTTGCACCACTCCATGTGTACTGGTGCCGCGATGCCTCGATCCACCGCATGGATCCGTCAGCCACGATGAGCCGGAACTCGGCCTGGGAGGCGTCCGCCGCCGGGACGGCGACCGCGGCATCGGACTCGTGGACGAACTCCGCAAGCCGCCGACCGATGAGGGCCTCCGGCGTCATGCCGAGGAGCCGCGCCATCGATGGGGAGGCGTAGACGAATGCCCCAAGCTCGTCGGACACGGTGACGAGCTCCTCCGAGTTCTCGGTGATCAGGCGGAAGCGCTCCTGTGTCTCCTCCAGCGCGGCGCGCATCTCCTGCTCGGGCGTGAGATCCATCAGGGAACAGCGGAGGATCATGCTCCCATCCGCGCGCTGCTGCGCTGCGCTTTCCATGCGGGCAACCACGACAGCACCGTCGGCTCGACGGAATTGGAGCTCGCAATGCGCGCGCAAACCCGGCTGGGTCAGGCTGTGGAAGTGGAAGTAGTAGGTGTCCTGCGATCCGGGCATCAGGTAATGCGTCAGGAGCCGCCCCTTCATCGTGCGCCGCTCATGGCCCAGGAGTGTGCTCACGGTGAGATTGAGATTCACGATCCTCCCACTCTCGTCAAGATCCAGGAGGCCGGCAGGTGCGGATTCGAAGAGTTCCAGGTAGCGGGCATGCATCACCTCGAGCCGCTCCTGCGTGCGCAGGAGCTCGTCGTTCTGCATCTCCAGTTCCACCTGATACACGTTCAGATCGTGGATGATGCGCACGGCGTCGATGGCCTCCTGAAAGGTCGTCTCCTCGGCCGAATGCTCGAGGAGTTTCTCCGCACGCAGGCGGAGTGCGTGAATCTGTTCTTCTGTCATGGCCATGCTGCTTCTCCCATGCGATTGGAGGAGTCCCCGGGTGTCAGATGCTCCATGCCCAGCACAACGCCGGCAGCCTGGTTGTCTGCATCCATGATCATGCTGCTGGTGATGCGCACGGGCAGCGCCCTGCCGCGCCCGCGCTTCATGAGCACCACGCGGTGGCTCTCCGGTTGCGGATCATTGACCGCGGCGAGAAGCGGATTCTCCGCCTCCGACAGCGGTCGGCGATCCGGCGTCTGGAACTGCACGGGGAGTGCCGCGATGGGCGTCCCGACGACGGCCTTCTCCTTGAGCTTCAGCAGGTTCAGCCCGCGGGCGTTGATGTAGGTGATATCCGCATGCGCGTCGATCATCAGCATGCCGATCGGGGAGGCGTCCAACACACGGCGCAGGAGATCCTGTTCACGCAGCACCTGCAGCTCCACCATCTTGCGGGTTGTGATGTCCACGCAGGTGATCACGATGCCTGTCGCCGCGTTCTCGATCGTCCTGTACGGCAGGATGTTGATCATGTACCACTCGCCGCTGTTGAGCTGCACCTCGTTCTGCACGGGGCGCAGCGTCTTCACCACGGCGCGGACATCGTCCTGGAACCCGGCATAGCGCATGTTGTGCCCGATGTGATGGATCGGGCGGCCGATGTCCATGTCCAGCAGATGCACCACCTTCACGGCTGCCGGAGTGTATTTTCTGATGTTGAGCTGGGCATCAAGAAAGATGGTCCCGATGTTCGTGTTCATCAGAAGGTTGTTGATGTCGTCGTTCAGCTCGGTGAGCTCTTCGATCTTTTTCTGGAACTCCGAGTTCACCGTGAACAGCTCCTCGTTCACCGACTGCAACTCCTCGTTCGTGGACTGCAGCTCCTCGTTGCTGGCGATGAGCTCCTCGTTGGTGGATTGAAGTTCCTCGTTGGTCGACTCCAGTTCCTCGATCGTGGCCTGGAGATTCTCGCGTGACTGCTGCAGGTCGAATTCGAGGTCCGAAATCCGCTGTGCGCTCAGATCGGTGAGTTCCTCCTCACTGGTCTTGCCCGGACGTGATTTGACACGGGCCTTTTCAATGAAGGCGACGATCAGAAAGGCACGGCCCAGCCGCGTTTCATACAGATAGCGGACCTGGAGTTCCACCATCCGCGTCGTCCGACGCCCGGGGACGCGGATGTCGGAGTACGTGCCGACGCCGTGGGACTTGAGGACCTTGCGGCACATCATGCCCAGCGGGATGGAGAGCTCCGGCAGCACCATCTTCATGAGGTTGTAGTTCGGCTTGCCGGTGGGGATGCGGATGAAGGCGGAGACGTCCTGTGACACATGCACCACATCGAGGTTCTCATCCACCACCACTGCCGGCGGGGTGTAGGCGCTGATGAGGGAGCTCAGGATGAAGGATGTCGTTTCATCACCCCGGAAAGGCGCGGCCAGTGGCACCGGCGCACCGTCCGGTTTGGGATCCTCGCGGCGGTCGGGGGCGATGAAGGCGTTGAGCGTGGGCGGTCGTACCATCGGTGTTGTGCGGTAGAGCTTCCACTTCGTGTCGATGCTGGTGAAATAATCGGCGAGCTCGCCGGTCGTCTCGCTTCCACCGAGGAAGAGGTGCCCCGATGGTGACAGGGCGAAGTGGAACATCGCGAGCACCTTCTTCTGAAGCACGGGGAGGAAATAGATGAGGAGGTTGCGACAGGCGATGAAATCGATCTTCGAGAAGGGTGGGTCCTTGATCACATTGTGCGGTGCAAAGACCACGAGCCGGCGCACCGATTCGTTGATCTGGTACTTGTCCTCCTTGACCGAGAAAAATCGTCGCAGGCGTTCCGGCGTGACGTCGGTCACGAGGCTCGCAGGGTAGATGCCGGCGCTGGCGTAATCGATCGCCTCGCGGTCGATGTCGGTGGCGAAGATCTTGATGTCGAGCGTGATCTTGTGCTGTTCCATGTATTCGAGGAACAGGATGGCAAGCGAGTACGCCTCCTCTCCCGTGGAACAGCCCACAGACCAGATACGGATGGGTTGGTCCTTCGTGCGCTTGTCCAGAAGCTGTGGGAGGATCCTGTCGGCGATGGTGGTGAAGGCCTCCGGATCACGGAAGAAGCGGGTGACACCGATCAGCAGCTCGCGGCTCAGAAGAATCGCCTCGTGCGGGGATCTTGCCAGGTAGTCCACATAGGCGTCGATGTTGTCGATCTGGTTGACGCTGATGCGGCGTTCGATGCGCCGGATGATGGTGGACGGTTTGTAGTAGGTGAAATCCGTTCCGCTGTGGTGGCGGATGATGCCGAGTATCTTCGTGAAGGCATCCTCATTCTGCAGGATCACCTGGTCGGTCCGTTCCGCCGTGGAATGGAACGGGTGCGCAATGAAGCGCAGCAGGCGTGCAGGCATCAGGGCCGGGGAGAGGATGAAATCCACGAGACCGGTGGCGATGGCACTGCGTGGCATGCCATCGAATTTCGCGGTGTCCTCGTCCTGCACCAGGGCGAGGCCTCCCGCCCCCTTGATGGCGCGTATGCCCAACGTGCCGTCGCTGCCCGTCCCGGAGAGAATGATTCCGACAGCGCGATCCCCCATGTCCTCCGCCAGGGAGCGAAGGAAGATGTCGATGGGAAGATTCAGCCCGTGACCGTGCAACTGGTCGGTGAGGTAGAGCTTGCCGTGGAAGATCATCATGTTCTTCTTCGGCGGGATGAGGTAGACGTGGTTTGGCAGCGCCTGCACACCGTCCTCCGCACGCATCACCGTCATCGCGGTGTGCTTCGACAGGAGTTCCACCATGAGGCTCTTGTAATCGGGCGACAGATGCTGCACCACCATGAAGGTGAAGCCCGTGTCGGCAGGCATGTTCTTGAACAGCAATTCAAGCGCCTCGAGCCCGCCGGCCGAGGCACCGATGCCCACATAGAGGGAGGGAGCATTGCTGATGTCGTCCTTCTGAGGATTGGGTGGGGCCAGCTCGTCTGTCGGCAGGACTGGGGGAGCGGTGCGTTTGCGTGTGGCCATGGCTGCAAGTGGTCGTAGGGGTTGATTATTCCGACATCGTTCCCGATGGCGTGGAAATGCTTCCGTTTCGAAGAGGGAGGCAACACAATGTAGGAAACAGCCCCATTTCAGGCAATCCCGGAGCGGGCGATGTTCCCTCACACAAGGGAAACTTTCGGCCGGACCTCTTTTCATGCGCGAAAGAAATGTGTAGTTTGAAAAACACGCTGACCATCTTTCAGCACCATGATGAGCCGCACCTCTCCACTCATTATCGACAGCACTTCATGATCGGACGACAGGAACAACTCGACGGCATCCTCTCCCATGTCACCCGTTTTTTCAACGGGAAATCGAAGGAAAATGTCTTGTTCGTCACCGGGGAGGCGGGGATTGGAAAGAGCACGCTGCTCACAGCCGCCCGCACGCGCATGCCGCAGGTGGTGGACGCCATCTCGGCCGTGTCGCCGGAGGCCGGGGCGTGGAAGGACAGGCCCCTCGTCTCCGCCAGCGCCGAGTGCTCCACGCCGCTCTTTGGCGCGGACATCGGCGAGAGTGAGGCGTTGAAACCGTGGGTCGACCTCATCGAACAGCTCATCGCGGGCGATGCCCACCAGAACGGGGTGGACTCGAAAAAGAAGAAGGGGCGCTTCGATCTGAGCAAGTTCTTCATCGACACCGCCCCGAGCTGGATCACGATGATCCCGATTCTCGGGCCGTCGGTGGGGGCGGCGGTGGAGATCCTCGGCTGCGGCTACGATCAGGTGTATCTCAACAAGAAGATCCAGAGTGAGCACAAGCCCGCAACCGTGGGCAATCAGGAGCAGATGTTCCAGCAGTACATCAACTTCCTCCGCAAGCTCACCGAGCGGATGCGGCTCGTCCTCGTGCTCGACGACTTCCATTGGGCCGACACCTCGTCCACGAACCTCCTTTTCGCCGCAGCGAGGCAGCTCGCTGAACAGCCGGTGCTTTTTGTCGTGGCCTTCCGCCTCGATGATGCGCACAGCTCGCGCGAGGGCGAGGGGCATCCCATCATCCACATCAGGAACGAACTCGGGCGGTATTCGATGTTCCGCGAACTCACCGTCCCGAAGTTCACACGTGAGGAGCTCACCGAGCTGCTGCACACGCACAATCCGAACTACATCGGCAACCCGGAATTCGAGCGCTGGCTCATCGACGTCTCGGGTGGCAATGCGCTTTTCATCACCCAGTTCCTGCGTTCGCTCGAGGACGATGGCATCATCACGCGGGAGTCGGGCCTTGTCGACGCGCGCTACGAATCCGTGCGCGTCCCAAAGAGCGCCTACTCCGTGGTGCAGGAACGCATCCGCCGCCTCAACGACGATGCCCGCGAGGCGCTTCAATACGCCGCAGTGGAGGGCAGCACCTTCTCCTCCCACATTCTTGCGAGCCTCCTGGAGATGCCGACACTCAAGCTCCTCCGCCGTCTGCGCGACATCGGGGAGAAGAACAGCGATGTGGAATCCCTCGGCATGCAGCGCGTCTACGCCCGGCTCACCACCCAGTACCAGTTCACCCACCGCCTGCTGCAGAAGGCCCTCTACGACATGCTGGAGGAGGAGGAGACCATCATCCTCCATGAGCGCATCATCGAGCTGCTCGATGCCGAACTGGCCGTGGCGGAGCAGGAGGGTGTGGGCGTGGAGGGGATCGCCGTGCGCATCGCCTCCCATGCGGCAACCATCGGTCGCCACCACACGGCGGCCCAGACGCTCTACAAGGCCGCGCTTGCGTCGTGGCGGCATTTCGCCGAGAAGGAGACGCTCGCCCTCGTCCGAAGCATCATCGCCCATGAGGCCCAGCAGCGTGATCCCCATCGCAGCTCACCCGTCCGCGACCGGCCGGCCCCGGAGGACGTCCTTGCCCTCCTCTCCGATGCGGAGCTGCTGCGTGGAAAGGTGCACAAGCTGAAGGCCCGCTATTCCGAGGCGCTCGAGGCCTTCCAGCACGCACGCGAACATGCCGAGGAGGCGGGGTCGACACAGCGCCGCATCGAGGCCATGGTCCGCATCGCCTTCACGCTCGAGAACATGGGCCACTATGCCGAGGCCGAGCAGATGTCCCGCCATGCTCTCCACGAGGCGGAGGCGAGCCACGATCTGAAGGCCCAGGGTGCGATGCTCAACAATATCGGCCTCATCTGCCTCCGTGCAGGCAGGGTGGAGGAGGGGCTCGACTACGAGTATCGCAGCCTCGCCGTGCGCGAGCAGTGCGGCGATCTGCGCGGGCAGGCGGTCACACTCGGCAGCATAGGACTGTTGACACACGCCTCCGGCAACCCCGGTGAAGCTCTTGCCTACCACGAGCGCAGCCTCCAGTTGCGCACCGAGGCGGGGGACCGCTATCAGCAGGCCTTCTCGCTCACCAACATCGGCAGGGTGCTTCAGGACATGGGGGATCTGGAGCAGGCGGAGATCCACCACAGGAAAAGTCTCGACATCCGACGCGACATCGGCGACCGGGCCGGCGAGGGGGAGGCCCTTCACAACCTCGGGCAGCTCCTCGTTGCCATGGAACGATACGAGGAGGCCATGGAGCACTTCGAATCGTCGCTGGCGCTGCGTTCCGAACCAGCCCACCCCCAGGCGATGGCGGTGACACTCTTTGCCATGGGCCGCCTCCATCAGATGATGAACGCCCGGGAGCGCGCCATCACCACGATGACGCATGCACTTCACCTCGCAGAGGAATGCGAGATGCCGACACTTGCGGAGGGCATCCGTTCCGCGCTCGCATCCACCACGGAATCACCGTCCCACCAGCATCCCACGAGCATATGAAGATCCTTCCGGTCACAAGACCCCATCCGCTGAAAAACGACGGTGCGCTGGAGTTGCTGTTCATCGGAACGGGCACCGCCTTCGCGCGCCGGCTGTTTCAGACCAACTTCCTCATCGTCAAGGGGGATGCCCACATCATGGTCGATTTCGGGATGACCGGCGTGGAGGCCCTTGATGCGACCACCGGCCGCGCCCCGACCGACATCCGCGTGGTGCTCCCGACGCACAGCCATGCCGACCACATCGGCGGGCTCGAGTTTCTCGCGCTCATCAACCGCTACTACGGCGTGCCCGTTCTCGGCCATCCACGGCTGAAAATGCTCGTGACGGGGGAATATCAGGACATCCTGTGGGAGCGCTCGCTCAGCGGCGGCATGGCGTGGAACGAGAACTCCGAAAGTGACGGCCTCATGCAGCTCTCCGATTATTTCGACATCATCCATCCGGTGCCGGTACAGGTCGACGGGCATCTGGTCCACCTGATCGAGCACGAGGGGATACGCATCGAACTGTTCCGCACCAACCACATCCCCGACAGCGCCCCTGATGCCGCCGGAGCCTTCGTCTCCTACGGGCTGCTCATTGATGATCGCATCTTCTTCTCCGGCGACACGAAATTCGACCGCGCCCTCATCGACCGCTACTCCGACCGCGCCGAGTGGATGTTCCATGACGCCGGGCTTCTTCCGAACCCGGTGCATGCATCACTTCCCGAGCTCGACACGCTTCCCGACGCCGTCAGGCGGAAGATGTTCCTCGTTCATTATCCGGACAATGCTCCTGGAACTCTGCTCGATGGTTTTGCCGGATGGACGCAGCAGGGGGTGCGCCACCTGTTCTGACACCACCCCGTTTCCCCATCGTTCTCCACTGGGCAATGGATCGGGCTAGTCCCCGCTGATCGCGTCGCCGCGCATGCGATGCCTGTCCATCGCCCCCAGCACCACCTTGCGCAGGCGGATGGATTTCGGCGTCACCTCCACCAGCTCATCCTCCTTGATGAACTCGATGGCCTTCTCGAGTGTGAGCGGTGTGACCGGCGTGAGCGTCACACCCTCGTCCTTGTTCGATGATCGCATGTTTGTGAGCTTCTTCGGTTTCGTCGGGTTCACATCCAGGTCGTTGTCGCGATTGTGCTCGCCCACGATCATGCCTTCGTAGACGGGCTCGCCGGGTGTGACAAACAGGATGCCGCGCGGTTCGAGGTTCCAGAGCGCATAGCCTGTGGTCTCCCCCTGCCGGTCCGACACGAGCGAGCCGGTGAGGCGCGAAGGGAATTCGCCGCGGTGCTCCTCGTAGCCCTGGAGGTAGCTGTTCATGATGCCGGTGCCGCGTGTGTCGGTGAGGAACTCGTTGCGATACCCGATGAGTCCGCGTGACGGGATGGAGAACTCCACACGGACACGCCCGGAGCCATGGTTCACGAGGTTGATCATCCGTCCCTTGCGCTGTGAGAGCTTGTCGGTCACGATGCCAAGAAACAACTCGTCGCAGTCGACGAAGAGATGCTCCATCGGTTCCAGCTTCCTGTCGTTCTTCATGCGGAAGATGACCTGCGGCCGACCCACCGCAAACTCGTAGCCTTCACGCCGCATCTGTTCGATGAGGATGGCCATCTGGAACTCGCCGCGTCCCTTGACGATGAAGGTGTCCGCCGTCTCGCCCGGTTCGAGGCGCAGGCCCACGTTGCCGAGCATCTCGCGCGCAAGGCGTTCACGGAGCTTTGCAGATTGCACATACCGCCCCTCGCGTCCGGAGAAGGGGGAGGTGTTGATGCTGAAGCGCATCGAGATGGTCGGTTCATCCACGGTGATGCGTTTGAGCGGTTCGGGCTGCTCCCGCGTGCAGATGGTGTCGCCGATGTGCACATCGTCCACGCCGGCAAGCACGATGATCTCGCCCGCCTGCGCCTGCTCCACATCCGCATGCCGGAGGCCGTCGTACACCTGGAGCTTGGTGACACGGAGCGGCACCGCGATGTTTTCCTCGTTGACGCACACAAGCTGGTCGTTCTGATGCACCGATCCGTTGACAATGCGGCCGATTGCGAGCCGCCCCACGTAGTCCGAGTAGTCGAGGTCGGAGACGAGCATCTGGAAGGGTTTCGTGGGATCGTACACCGGGCCGGGGATCTCACTCACGATGGTGTCGAACAGCGGCTGGAGGGAGCCGCCCGGTTCCTCGAGCGTGCGTGAGGCGATGCCCTGTTTGCCGATGGCATAGAGCACGGGGAAGGCGATCTGGTCGTCGTTCGCGTCGAGGTCGATGAAGAGATCATAGATTTCGTTGAGCACCTCGGCAGGCCGCGCATCCTTCCGGTCGATCTTGTTCAACACCACGATGATCTTCTTGTTTGTCTCGAGCGCCTTCTTCAGCACGAAGCGGGTCTGCGGCAGGGGCCCTTCGGATGCATCGACCAGCAGGATGGCGCCGTCCACCATCATCAACGCGCGCTCCACCTCTCCACCGAAGTCCGCGTGCCCGGGTGTGTCGAGAATGTTGATCTTCACATCCTGCCATGCAACGGAGCAGTTTTTTGCCGCGATGGTGATGCCGCGCTCACGCTCGAGATCCATGCTGTCCATGACGCGGTCGTCCACATCCTGGTTGTCACGGAACAGACCGGACTGGCGGAACATGTGGTCGACAAGCGTGGTCTTGCCGTGATCCACATGGGCGATGATGGCGATGTTGCGTATGGTGGTGTTCTGCCGGAGATGCTTCATGGGACTCGATAATGAAATGTTGATGGAATCTGGAGAAAATGGTGCGGAGAGGGCTGCACTCGGGATGATGCGTGCATCGCCATCACGGGGAATGGTGCGGTGATGCGTGCATTGCCACGACATCGCCCCGCATGCTTCTCAGAACAGCTCCCAGACCCAGTTCCGCATGATCTTGACCACCGGGGGGTATCCGGGTTCATGGGAGGATGCGGAATAGGTGATCGGGCCGAGGATGGTCGGGAGGCCGCTGGTGCGTTCGATGGCATCGCGGAGGGGCATGTCGGTGCTGGTGCGTGATGCGAGGGCATTGGCGATGATGGCGACAGCGGCATAGGATTGCGCGGCGGTGGACGTGGGGGCCTCGCCGTGGACGGCCGTGAAGGCGGCGATGAACTGGGCATTGCCGGGTGTCGTGAGCTTGTCGAGCCAGCCCGAGCCGGAGATGAGTCCCTCGGCAGCCGCTCCAGCCTTGGAGGCCACGTTCGTGCCGCCGATGCCCGACGACACGATGAAGGGCACGGAGGCGGGGATGCCGGCAAGACGCGCCTGGCGCATGAAGATGGCACCCTCGGTGAGCTGTGTGGAGATGATGATGGCCTGGACGTTGGCCGCCTTGATCACCGCGATCTCCTGTTCGAAATCGAGCGTGGTCAGCGATACGGGAGCCTTCACCGGTATCGCGACACCCGCGCCGAGGAGCGCCGTCTCGAACAGATGCATCGCATCGACGGAGTATGCGTCATCGGCGGTGTAGACGATGGCGCAGCGGGCATAGTTCAGCGCCGTGTGTGTGGTCGTGATCAGATGCGGGATGATGACGCTCTCCGGCAGACCGACACGGAACACATACGGGCCCATCGCGGTGATGCCCTCGGCGGAGTTCGACACGGCAAGGACGCTCACATGCGCGGCGGCCGCGATGCTGTCGGCCGCGAAGGCGAAGGTGGATGTCGTCGGACCGATGATGGCGGAGGCGTGAAGGCTGTCGACGGCGAAATGGAAGGCGGCCTGCGCACCGTTCACACGGGACTCATCGTTGAGGATGTGCAGGACGATCCGCCAGCGGGTGAGCTGGCCGGAGGCGGTGATGGCATCAGCGGCAAGCTGCGCGCCGCGGATGATCGATGTCCCAAGGTCGGTCTGCGCGCCTGTCTGCGAGGCCACGACGGCGATGTGCACATCCTGCACCACGATCGGTGGCTCGGTGGTGGACGTCGAACATGCGGCGATGATGAGCCCCGTGACGACGATGACGGCAAGCGCGGAAGCTGGGGATTTCATGGTGGCATCCTCCGATGATTGATGGTTCGGCATGCAGGACAAGGACATGAGCGTGAGATCAGCGGATCCTGGACGCATCTCCAGGCTGGCAGCCTTGTGGCGGGGGACACGGGGCGCCCTGTGTTGATGCGGCGCGTGTCAGGCCTGCTCCACGATGTCCACGAGGCGTGGCTCGTAGTCCTCCGGTTTCTCGAAGCCGAGGAGATACAGGAGCGTGGCGGCCACATTGGCGAGACCCGGCTGCGCGATTGTGGCGAGCCGGTACGTGACGCCCGTGCGATCGAGGATGCAGAAGGGGACTGGTGCCAGCGTGTGCGACGTCTTAGGTGTACGGACACCGTTCTTCTCCGTGTACATTTCATCGGCGTTGCCATGGTCGGCGGTGATCACCACGATGCCGCCACGGGCGAGCATGAGTTCGGTGAGGATGCCGACGCACTCATCCACCACCTCCACAGCGGTGATGGCGGCGTCGATGCTGCCGGAGTGGCCCACCATGTCGCCGTTCGCAAAGTTGATGCGGCCGAACTGGAAGCGCCCGGACTCGATGAGCCCGCGTGCGGCGGCGGTGATCTCTCGCGCCTTCATGGCCGGGGCCTTGTCGAAGGCGATCCTGTCCGACGGGATCTCGACATAGTGTTCGAGTGCGGGATCGATGTAGCCCGAGTTGTTGCCGTTCCAGAAGTAGGTGACATGTCCGTACTTCTGCGTCTCCGAGATGGCGAAGGAGGTGACGCCCATGGCACAGAGGTACTGACTGACCGTGCGCTCGATGCTTGGCGGGTTGACGAGGTAGTGCTCGGGGATGTGGAGGTCCCCATCGTATTCCATCATGCCGGCGTAGAGGATGTCGGGCAGGGGACCGCGATCGAACTCGCTGAACGAGGCTTCCGTCATGGCGCGGGAGATCTCGATGGCCCGGTCGCCGCGGAAGTTGAAGAACACGACCGCGTCCCCATCAGCGATGCGGCCGACAGGACCGTCGGCATCGCACACGACGAAGGAGTCCATGTATTGGTCGGTCATCGACGGATCCTCGGCGTAGTAGGTGCGCACAGCCTCGGAGGCGGAGGCAAAGCCTCGGCCGATGCCCTGGACATGGGCGCGATACCCGCGTTCCACCACGGTCCAGTCGGCGTTGTAGCGATCCATCGTGACGGTCATGCGGCCGCCGCCCGAGCCGATGCGGTAGTCCGCCCCAAGTGCTGCGGAGAGGGCTGCGAGGCGCTCCTCGAGGGGGAGGACGTAGTCCAGCGCGCTTTTCTCCCCCACGTCGCGGCCGTCGAGCAGGGGGTGGACACGCAGATGGCGGATGCCTTCAGCCGCCGCGCGATCGATCATGGCATGCAGCTGGGCGATGTGGGAGTGGACATTGCCATCGCTCAACAGGCCGATGAAGTGCAGCGTGCCGGCGCCGCGGACGCGGTCCATGATGGCGTGCCACACGGGGGATGCGAAGATGCTGCCATCGGCGATGGCCTGGTTGACGAGCTTGGCACCCTGGGCAAAGATGCGGCCGGCGCCGAGGGCGTTGTGGCCCACCTCGCTGTTGCCCATGTCATCCTCCGACGGCAGACCGACTGCCGGGCCGTGCGCCTTGAGTTGGGTGCAGGCGCCCTCGGCATACAGGCGGTCGAGGTTGGGGGTCCTCGCCATGTGGACCGCGTTGGATGGCAGTGGTTTGCCGATGCCGACGCCATCCATGATGATGAGGAGGACAGGGCGTCGGGGGGCGGTGTATTGAGGCAGGGGAGTGAGTTGCAGAGCCATGGCGTCCGATGCTGGTGAGTGAAGAACGGCAATATACGAAATCGGGGGACCTTCGGGAGACCTTAAGGTCTTCTTAGATTAGTCTTAGAAGACCTTAAGGTCTTTCTTAGAAGCCCCCCCCTCCGTGCGTCCACTCCACCTTTCTTCTCCAGCCCCCGTGCCCATTCGTAGCATTTTCCGCCCTTTCTGGATAGATTTGCGGGCGGCCCGAATGCCGCCTTCATCCACACCCCCTTCACAAGCACATCCAAAACCATGACCCCACAGGAATTCATCGCAGACATCAAGACGCGCGCCGCGAATCTCCAACGCCACATCGTGTATCCCGATGCCACCGACGAGCGTGCCCTGAAATCCGCGCGCATCGTGACCGACGAGGGCATCGCCCGCATCTCCCTCATCGGCGATCCGGCTGCCATCCGCGCCCGCGCCGCCGAGGCCGGTG
>CAYUYM010000024.1:0-25537 GCA_964449305.1 uncultured Chromatiales bacterium
CATGACAGCGGAGCGGCTGCGGGGCGAGTCCTTCCGCCATTCCCGCACTTCGACAAGCTCAGTGCAGGCGCGGGAATCCACGCCATGGCTCCGATGGTCGGACATGGATGCCCGCCTCTGCGGGCATGACAGCGGAGCGGCTGCGGGGCGAGTCCTTCCGCCATTCCCGCACTTCGACAGGCTCAGTGCAGGCGCGGGACTCCACGCCATGGCTCCGATGGTCGGACATGGATGCCCGCCTCCGCGGGCAGGAGGGCGTCAGGGTAGCACGAGGACGGGGCGCGTTACACGTCTGCCGCCGGCGATCACCGTCACATGGTGCACACCTCCAGTCTGTAACTGGTTGCTTGCGCCGTCAAGCTGCAGCACAAGGTGGTGGGTGCCGCGATCTCGCACACCACAGTCCTGTGTCGCCACGATTCTTCCCAATGGGTCCGCCAAACGGATGAGTACGGAGCTGCGCTCCTCTTGTTGGAACTCGAGGCGAAGTGTTCCCCTCACCGGGTTCGGATAGACGTGGAGCACTTGCTCCAACGGTGCTGGCGGTCGGCTCCCGGCATCCGTCGCCGTGCTGTCATCGTTCTCCCGTTTCAACACCCACGCCACTGCCGCACCCAGCAGCCCCCATTCCGTCTCGGGATCGGTGAGGTCCGACGCAAAATCCGTTCCGTCCCGGTCGCTGTTCTCCTCGATCTCCGGATGCGGCCCGACAAGCAACACCCGCCCCTGCTGCAGCGGGAAGGCGATGATCGCCGGCTCGTTGTTCCATGCATCCCATGTGGCGATCGTATCGACCGCGACTCCAGCGTCTGGATGGAATACCGGACCGCCAAAATACAGCGTCTGGAGTGACCCGCCCCGGCCTCGCGTGATCGTGTGACCAGGGACCAGTGTGATTCCCGTCATGCCCCACTCGGGCCAGGGCCGTATCTGGGCAAGTGCACCATGGGCAACTCCATGAAACAATCCCAGAGTGTAGGGATACCTGCCACCTTCCCACTCCACCACATCGGCGGCGAAGTAGGCACCTGCACAAATCCCAATGTAGGCGCCGCCGCTGTTCACCAGATCTCGGATGTGCCGCTCGCCAAGGGCGGTGAGCTTGGTCTTGTAGTCGTAGGCATATCCGCCCGGAAAATACACGGAGCGTATCTGCCCCCGGAGATCGTTGCCGTTGATGAAGGCTGCATCAATGCGCGTGTGCGTCAAGCCCTTCCAGTCAAGAAATCGTTCAAAAGCGACCACACCGTCGGTCCACGCTCCCTGATCGTTGTATACACCCACGTCGACAATCGAGCCCTCCTGCGCTTGTGCGACAAGGGTGACTTCCACAAACAGGCAGAATAACACCAGGGCACGAAGGGCCGACATCGCCCGCCTTCGATGGTGACACGTCCATGTGTTGTTCATGATGCATCCTTGGTGATGAATGACGAATGACACTTCAATGGTACGAATTTCGTGCCAGCTCCACCATCCGCCAATCGGCGTTCCTTCTGCCATCCGACGACAAACCCATCGACAATTCCTGCCGGGTAGTCGACAATTCCTGTTCCCAGATGCAACAGACGACGGAAATCCGAAAGGTGCAGAGATTTTCGTTCTCTGTTTTATCGACGATGCTGTTATTTTGCACCATTGCATATTTCATCATTCAGCAGGTTTCCATGCTTCCCCAGCTTCAGCTCGATCTTCCCGACGTTCGGCGTCATCTCGTCAATTTTCTCAGGACTGAGTTCGCCCGTGCTGGTGTGTCCCGCGCAGTTATCGGCCTCTCCGGAGGCATCGACAGCGCTCTCGCCGCCTTTCTCACCGCAGAGGCGCTCGGCGCCAACAACCTCCTCTGCATCATGATGCCTCATCGCAGCAGCAGTCCGGAAAGCCTCATCCATGCCGGGATCGTTGCCGACGCGCTCCACGTGCGCCATGAACGCATCGACATCTCACCGCTCGTGGATGCCGCGCAGGCGACTGATCCCGACATGGACCGCCTCCGCCTCGGCAACATCATGGCACGCGCCCGCATGATCCTGCTCTACGACCGCTCCGCCCGCGAACGCGCCCTCGTCGTCGGCACGGGCAACAGGACCGAATTCCTTCTCGGATACACCACCCTCTTCGGTGATTCCGCCTGCGCGCTCAATCCCGTCGGCGATCTGTACAAGACCCAGGTATGGGCGCTGTCGGAACACCTCGGTGTGCCAGAGCCGGTGATCCGCAAGCACCCCAGCGCCGATCTCTGGGCCGGACAGACAGACGAGGCGGAGATGGGTGTCGCCTACCGCCTCGCTGACGAGATCCTCCACCATCTCGTGGATCTGGGGCTGTCCGAGGACGAGGTCGTCGCACGCGGATACGACGCAGAAGCCGTGGCCCTGACCCGGCGACGCATGCATGCGAATGCCTTCAAGCGCCTCCCCGTTCCGGTCGGATTCCTTCGCCCACGCGTGTAATCCTCGGCATGCATCTCACGTCATTGCAAAATGTCATCCGATTTCGTAACATAAGGAAGAACTTGCACCGTTCGGCCCAACGCCTTGCAAAAAGCGAGATTACCCATGTTTGAACAGCACATCGCGGAAACCAGACAGTTCATCCAGACTCGGACGATCGGCAATGAGCCGCGCATCGTCTTCCAGGCGATGCTCGATTCCGATGTTCCCCAGTCTCTCAAACAGTTTTTCCGGATGGACATCCTCACCTGGATCCAGGAGGAACGCGCGCGCCTGCTGAACTCTCCGCATTTCGATTACTCCGATGCGGGGATTCTCTCGCTCTTTGATGAGATCCTCTCCCGCTCCGAACCCCTGGCCGCCTTCTCTCGTGAGGAGTTCGATACCGCCATCGACAAGGCCATCAAGCTGCTGTTCAACTACGTCTGTCATCCCCAGTGGACGCTCTCGAAGTTCATCTTCGATGACAAGGAACACGCGCACATCGACGACATCCTTTCCATGATGTCGTACTTCACCGACTACCCCTACTATCGCGCGATACTCGAGGAGTTCTTCGCCTCCAAGAACTACCTGCATTTCAAGCGGGACAAATTCGAGGAGTTGCTCCTCATGATCGATCAGGAGCTCGTGAAGGACTACGACAGCCGACACATGGCCGAGCTGGCAAAACCCCTGTTCGAACTCTTCAACATTGTCCCGCAACTTGACGAACCCCGCGTGCCGGTCGAAGCCCTGTCCATCTTCTACGAAGACAAGGAACTCAAGACCATCGTGGATGCGCTCGATGCCGAGAAGAACAGCCGTGAGAGCATGTCGATGCATGAGCTGATCATGTTTCTCGGAGAGATTGACATCTCCATCGGCATGGATATTTCGTCCATTGTCCACCACCACAAGGTCGGCCGTTCACTCAAGGATGATGACATTCCGCTGGGTGGAACGCGCTCCATCATTCCTCCGAATGATGAGATACCACAGGAACCCATGTTCCTCGAAATCCCGGAAACCCCGCAGCCACTGCAGGCAGTATACGAGCCCGACGTGCCCAATCCTCCCATGACGAGCTTCCTCGAAGATGAATTGCCACCTGTCCGGCTCTTCGACGATGATGAAGTGACAAGTCCGCTCCCCATGGACGATACGCTCGACAATGTCTTCAACGACACCACCGTACTCATCCCACACGATGGGGATGACGCGCCCGCATTCATTCCCGGGAGTGGTCTGGACGAACCCCTCGATCTTCCGCCGTTGAAGCTGGTGGAGGACGAGGAACTCCCCGGCGTGGGCGAGGCCGCACCCCGCAGCCTGCAGGACGATCTCACCGATCTGCGCGAGCGGCTGAACCGCGTCCTCGCGCCCCAGAGCGACATTCCCATCAACAGCGAATTCGAGGAGGAGAAACCGACATCCACGATGATGGAAGAGCTGCTGGTGGAGGAGCCCGTTGCGCCACCCCTGCCGGAGATCGTTGAACCGCCGCTGCCCGGGCCCGTTGTACCGCCGATTCCGGATATCATCATGGACGAACCGCCTGCCATGGGTGCGACCGATGAAGAAGCTCTCGCGCCCCCCGCCCCCAACCTGCCCGATCTCCGCTCCCTCATTCCGGATGGCGACAGGAAGAAGTTCGTCAAGAAGCTTTTCAAGAGAAACGATATCACCTACGAGAAGGCGATCAACGATCTGAACGCCACCGCAGCATGGCGCGAAGCCTCGGAAAAGATCGACGAGGTGTTTGTCACCAACAACATCGACACCTACTCGAAGTACGCACTGCGCTTCACCGAATTCATCTACAAACGCTTCGAGACCAGGTAGATCCCTCCGTGTTCATCGACGAAGTATCGATTGCCGTGACATCCGGCTCCGGTGGGGCCGGATGTGTCTCATTCCGGCGTGAAAAGTATGTGCCGAAGGGCGGCCCCGACGGCGGAAACGGCGGAAACGGCGGAAACGTCATCATCCGTGCATCGTTCCAGTTGCACACACTCCTCGACCAACGATACAAGCGCGCCTACGCCGCTGAGAATGGCCGGAAAGGCTCATCCTCGCGATGTGATGGACGGACAGGCTGCGATGTGGTGATCCTGGTGCCAATGGGCACGGTGATACGCGACGAGGATTCCGGTGAAATGATCGCAGATCTGGTGACGGATGGACAGGAAATAGTGGTTGCCGCGGGAGGAAAGGGTGGGCGGGGAAACGCAGAATTTGCCACACCGGTGATCCAGACCCCCCGGCATGCTGAGCCGGGTCGGCCCGGCGTTGCCCGCCAACTCCAGCTCGAGCTGAAACTCATCGCCGACATCGGGCTCGTGGGATTTCCGAATGCCGGAAAGAGCACACTGATCTCCGTGATCTCCGCCGCCCGCCCGAAGATCGCCGATTACCCCTTCACCACACTCGAGCCGCATCTGGGCATCGTCCGCTACCGCGATTACAGCTCCATGACCGTTGCCGACATCCCCGGACTCATCGAGGGCGCTCACGAGGGCCGCGGGCTGGGGATCACGTTTCTCAAGCACATCGAACGGACCAAGGCCCTGGCCATTCTCATCGACTGCGGCTCCGACGACTTCCTGCGCGACTACACCGTGCTCCACCAGGAGCTGGGGCAGTACAGTCGCGAGCTTCTGCACAAGCCCCGCATCATCGCGCTCTCCAAGACGGACATCCTCCAAGAGGACGATGAGCAACGTATCGCCGATTTCGAACAGGCGATTCAGCAACGCGTCCACCGCTTCTCGTCGGTGTCCCGGCAGGGACTCGATGAATTGCTTGATGCGATGTGGGTGCTGACGAACGATGCTGCCACCATGTAGGCTTTTCCCATGCCCGTCATTCCCGCCCGGCCCGCAACGGTGCTCGCGCTGATCGCGGCGCTTGCGACGGCGCTGTGCGCTGTCATGGTGTCGTCCCTGATGATCGGTGCACTCCACCTCGCGCCGGGCTTCATCCTGTCCACGCTTGTCGATGCACTTGTCCGACCGGAGCGGCTTGAGCAGGGCGCCGCGACCACGGTGCTCCTCGACATCCGCCTGCCGCGCGTGCTGATGGCGGCCCTCACCGGCGGCGGACTGGCGGTGGCGGGGATGATGTATCAGGCGCTGCTGCGAAACGTCCTTGCCGATCCCTACATTCTGGGCGTGTCCGGCGGGGCCTCGGTGGGGGCGCTGCTGGCGATCGCAACCGGGTTTGCCGCCGTGTCGGCGTTCGCCCTGCCGGCATCGGCCTTTGCGGGAGCGATGCTGGTTGCGGTGCTCGTGATGCTTGCCCATGCGCGTCCGGCCGCGCGCGACAGCAACGCCCTGCTGTTGAGCGGTGTCATGGCGGGCGCCTTTTTTTCCTCCATCATCCTCGTCCTGATCACCACCGCCGGTGCTCCGCTGCGCGAGGCGGTGTACTGGCTTGCCGGGTCCATGTCGAGCGCATCCATGAGCGATGTGATGGTCACCGCCGCCATCGCGCTTCCCATCGTGGTGGTGGCGACTTGGACGTCACGCATCTACAACGCGCTCGTTCTCGGCAGCGAGGCGGCCGGGCATCTCGGTGTGCAATATCACCGCACGATGCTGGTGCATCATCTGCTTGCATCGATGCTCACGGCGGCGGTCGTGAGCTTCACCGGATTGATCGGCTTCGTGGGCTTCGCGGTGCCCCATGCCATCCGTCTCCTTGTGGGCACCGATCATCGCGTGGGCATCCCGTCATCTTTTTTTGTCGGGGCGATATTTCTCGTGATCTGTGATCTCCTTGCCCGGACGGTGCTCCATCCGACAGAACTTCCTGTGGGAGCGGTGACCGCCTTCGTGGGTGCGCCGTTGTTCATCGCGATGATCTCCCGCCGCCGCTGATGGTTGAAGGAATCATCTCATCGTTTGCTTTTTATAAACCGGGTATCGTATATTGATTTCTGTTTTCTTTTTCCCTTTCACCGAGCAATACAGAGAGTCATGAAACGTACATTTCAACCCAGTGTCCGCAAGCGCAGAAACGCCCATGGTTTCCGCACCAGGATGGCATCAAAAAATGGACGAAAAGTTCTTGCGCGCCGTCGCGCCAAGGGCCGCTGGAAACTCACCGTCAGCGACGAACCGCGCCACCGTTAACAGCGAGCACCGGCTCACCTTCCCCAAGGCAGGCATCCTGCGCGGACACGGAAGTTTCGCGCAGGTGTTGTCGCACAGGAAGTCCCTCCAGCACGGCTGCACAAGGCTGTTTTCCGTCGTGAACCTCCAAATCCCACCTTCTCTTTGCAGGGTGGGATTTGCCGTGAAAAGGCCCGGCACAAGTGTCCGGCGCAACCATCGGCGGCGTATGATGCGTGAAGCATACAGGATGGAATCACATGCCTTCCGTGAATTCTGCGCAGAGCACGCCCTCTCAGTCGACCTCGTTTTTCTGTACGACACGACACGTGAACCAGCTGCTCCCACGCTCGACGGCATGCGCGACACCATGCAGAAGTTGTTGGACGGCACACGAAACCAGTTGGAACGCGCCCGGGGCCGGTCATGAAGCACGTGCTTCTGGCGATGATCCGCTTCTATCGGCGATGGATCTCCCCCATTCTGCCTCCGTCATGCCGGTTTTACCCCACATGCTCCGCCTACACGCTGGAGGCGATAGAAAAGCATGGGGCAATAAAGGGATCCTGGCTGGGACTGCGTCGCATCGCGCGTTGTCACCCCTGGAATCCCGGCGGCCATGACCCTGTTCCTTAAGTCACTTTGAACGAACACCCAATCCCAGACCCATGGACAAGCAAACAATCATCGGATTCGTCCTCATCGCCATCCTCTTCCTGGCATGGATGTATTTCACTCTTCCGGAGCAGCCCCCCCAGGATACACCTCAAGCCACGGAAGCGGTTCCACACGATTCCACCACCAAGCCGGTGGCAGACAGCACAGCCGTGGCGACCCGCGACACATTGACTGCGAAGGCGCCCCCTGCATTGACCGACGAAAAGGGGGGACCGCTTGGAAAGTGGTTCACTGCCGCGGCGCAGGGATCGGAGCAGACCATCCATGTGGAGACGGATCTGTTCACCATTGAGTTCTCGACTCTTGGTGGCACGATCAAGCATTGGACCCTGAAGAACTTCACGACCTGGGACAACCTCCCGCTGCAACTCATGGATTGGAACATCCCGGGCGATCCCAATCTCCTGCTGACGACCACAGACGGCAAGATCATCGACACGAAGTCGAACAAATTGTATTTCCGTTGGGCGAAGATGCCTGAGACCGATCGCATCACGCTTGCGGATTCCGCACGGTACGTGGTGGAGTTCGTCCTGCCCGTTGTCGGTGGAACAGACAGCGCTGCCATCGTGAAGCGCTATACGGTGATGAATGGCAGGCATGCGGTGGATCTGGATGTGGAGATGCGCAACATGGGCGACGTCATCGCCAACAACGAGTACTGGCTCACGCTCAACTCCCTGAATCCCACGGAACTCAACAGCGTGGAGGAGGCGAGCTTTGCCGAGGCAAACGCCTTCATCGACCAGGACCGCCTGAGCATTGATGCCTCCTCGGCCAACACGGAGTACAAGGAATCGAAATCCGGTACCGTGCATTGGGTGTCCACGCACAACAAGTACTTCCTCAACAGCCTGATCGCAAAGGATGGAAGCGAGGGACGCAGCGTGACACTCGAAGGCCGTCATCTTTCCCTGCCCGACAATGGCGTCCGCGAAGTGTACACCGTGCTCATGAGCCGACCATACGACCGTCAACCGGTGGAGACCTCGAGCTTCCAGATCTATGTGGGACCGATGCAATACGATCTGTTGAAGTCGCAGCATGAGGGTCTTGAGCAGGTGATGAACCTTGGCTGGGCATGGATTGTGCGTCCGTTCTCCGAGTATCTCATCATCCCGTTGTTCTCCCTGCTTCACATGGTGATCCCCAACTATGGGATCGTGATCATCCTGTTCACGCTCATCATCAAGCTCCTCTTGTACCCTCTGACAAAGAGCAGCATGTCGTCGATGCGGAAGATGCAGGCATTGCAGCCGATGATGAACGAGATCCGCGAGAAGTACAAGGACGATGCGCAGCGGCAGAATGCGGAGATCATGAAGCTCTACAAGGATTATGGCGTGAATCCCGCCGGCGGGTGTCTCCCCCTTGTGCTGCAGATGCCCATCCTCTTCGCCCTGTTCGCCATTTTCCGGTCGATGATCGAGCTGCGTCACCAGCCATTCTTCCTGTGGATCTCGGATCTGGCGGCACCGGACGTCATCCTCCACCTTCCGTTCAGCATTCCCCTGGTTGGAATATCGAGCATCAGCGGCCTGGCGCTGGCAATGGCGGTGACCATGTTCATCCAGCAGAAGCAGACCGTGACGGATCCACGCCAGAAGTCCATGATCTACGTGATGCCCGTGATGTTCTGGATCATGTTCAACGGCTTCCCTTCAGGGTTGAACCTCTACTACTTCGTGTTCAACCTGTTGTCCATCCTTCAGCAGTACTACATCAACAAGCGTCATTCCAACCAGCCCCTGGAAAAAGTGAAGCCCAAGAAGACGCGGAAGCCCGGATTGGCGGAACGCGCGGTGCAGGCCCTGCAACAGCAGCAACAGAAGTCCCCGAAAAAGTAACCCCATTCCCCTTTTCCTGCCGGGTGTTTCACGTGAAACACCCGGCTTTTTTCTTCATGACATCATGAGCACAAACGGCACCATCATTCTGAAACCGCGCGAGGAAGCGCGCATCCGCGGCGGTCACCTGTGGGTGTTTTCCAACGAGGTGTCACGCATCGAGGGCACACCCGCCGACGGCGATGCCGTCCGCGTCATCTCGCATCGTGGAGCGCACCTCGGCGTGGGATTCTTCAACCGACGGTCATTGATCACCGTCCGCGTTGTTTCACGTGAAACCGACCCTGATCTTCCTGCCATCATTTCCTCGCGCATTCTGGAGGCCGATGCCCGTCGGCATGCATTGGGGTACGGTGATGTCTACCGCATGGTGAACGGCGAAGCGGATCATCTTCCCGGCCTGATCATCGACAGGTATGCATCCACCTCCATCGTGGAATCCTACTCCGTCGGCATGGATTCGATGATGGATGTGGTGCGGGATACTGTTGCGGGAATCGACGGCACGACCTGCATCATCGAAAAGAGCCAGTCGGTCTGGCGTGGATACGAAGGTCTTGAACCGCGCTCCAGGTTTCTTCTGGGTTCCGATGCCGGGGGCGATGTGGCAATCGATGGCATGCGGTACCACGTCCACCATCTCGAAGGGCAGAAAACGGGGCTCTTCCTGGATCAGCAGCCGAACCGAATGAAGCTTGAGACGATGAGCCGGGGACGGCGGGTTCTGGACTGCTGCTGCAACGAGGGCGGCTTCGCTCTCCATGCGGCCCGCGGCGGTGCCAGCTTCGTCCTTGGCGTGGACAGCTCGGCAGGCGCTGTCGAGCATGCGGAAATGAACGCACGGTGCAACGAGCTTTCCGCCATCGAATTCAGGAAATCGGACATATTCGATTTCCTCGATGCTGAAGCGGCCAAGTCGTGGGACGTCGTTGTCGTGGATCCCCCCGCCTTCGTGAAAAGCCGGAAGAAAATCATCACGGGTCTGAAGGGGTACGAGAAGCTCAACGAAAAGGCTCTGCGATCAGTGAAGGATGGCGGCATCCTCGTGTCATGCACCTGCTCCTCCCTTGTCGATGAAGGCATGTTTCTCAACGTGCTCTCGACTGCGGCTGCACGTGCCGATCGCACGCTTTCGGTGTTCGCCGTCTCCGGTGCGGGACCGGACCATCCCTTCCTTCCCGGCATGCCCGAATCCCGTTATCTGACCTGTGTCTGGGGATTTGTGGGTTCAAGAGAGTGAAGCCCGCTGTATGTTGTTGTTTTTCAACATGTTACAGGATTTTTTGACCCGCGGCACGATGATGAAGATGGCACACCGCACATCTCCGTGGTTGTTTGAACTTGACCACCCTTTTGTTAACTTTTCAGCTTGCACTTCCGCAAGGGAAGTGGGTTTTCACATACGTCAATTCTGGACGGTCCCATGATGACGCGACGACATCTCCTTCTCACCGTGCTTCTTGCTCTGGGCAACCTCCCCATGCTTCACAGCCAGGTGGCATTTCTTTCCTCACCGGGAAGGCGACCCGACCATCAGCTCCAGGGGCTGCTCGCAAAATCCTCCACCAGAACGCTCATCGATCTCAATGGTGAATGGACGTATCGCGAACAAGGCGACGACATCTGGCGGACCGTGTCGGTTCCATCCTCCTTCGTCGGCAGGCACCACATCCTCTTCCATCGTGAGTTCACGCTGACATCGGATCTGCTGGACCGATCCGTGATGCAACTCGTCGCCCTGAGCATCTCCTACTATTGCGAGATCACCATCAACGGACAGTTCATCGGCAAGCATGCCGGCAACACGAGCTTTTCCTTCAAGATTCCGCCCGGCGTGCTGCGAGCAGGGTCGAACACGATCGACATCGACGTCCACAACCAGTTGAATGCGTACGAGACTGTTCCCGTCTTCGAGAAGCTCTGGAGCGGATGCAACCATGGAGGCATCGTGCATGACATCGCCATCACTGCCAACGGCCCGGTGTGGGTGCAGGAAACGATGGCGCGCACCGCCTGGAATGGTGAAGGCAAACCGGCGACTCTGGAATACCACGCCTTCCTGAACTCTGGGGCCGTGATGAAGTTGCGGAACGACTCCCTCGCAGAACCAAGCTCCACGTCGCGCATGCAGGTGCAGCATTCCTTCGAGCTCGTGGAGACAGGCACAGGGGCGGTCGTGTATCGCAGCGATCCCGCCACAGTGGACATCGAGCCCGACAGGCTTGTCTCTGTGGTTCTCAACGCCGCCATCCCCGGCGTCCGACCATGGTCGCCGGAGAACCCCATCACCTACACCCTGCGGCAGCGTACCCAACGCGGCAGCGTGCTCCTCGATGAATCCACACAGATCATCGGCTTCAAAACCTTCCAGGCGACTGACAAGAATTTCCTGCTCAACGGAGCCCCGTACTTCATCAAGGGCGTCACCTATATCGAAGCCTCGCCGACACGCGGGCGCTCCATGTCGTATGACGAGATGGAGCAGGATGTCCTGCTCATGAAGAACCTTGGCGCCAACGCGATACGCATCATCTCCGGGTCCGTGCACCCCTATTTCCTCGAGCTCTGCGACCGGTACGGTCTGCTCGTCTTCATGGATCTCAACGTGCTGCAGGTGCCATCGAGCATCCTTGCGGGTCAGCCGATACAGACGACGGTGCACAATTCCTGCCGCGAGCTGCTCTCGCGTGACGGCAGCCATCCCTGCATTGCGGCCATCGGCCTCGCCCAGGGCGTGGATATGTTGCATGACGGATTTCAGCCGTACTTCCAGCTCATCGTCGACCTTGTGCATGCGACATCCCCATATCTCGCCTACGCATCGTTTGCGACAGTCGATGGGACGGGCGCCGCGTACTCGCTTGATTTTGCCGCGGTGGACATCGCCCACCTCGATGTTCCGCGCACAATCCGTCTCCTGAACGATGTGAAGAACAGCGGCTTCCGCGTCCCGGTCCTGATCGGATCCATCATCTACGGTGTCGAGATCGGCAACTACAACGGCTACAGTGATCCCCGCTCCATCGATGCGCAGGCACAGTACTATCTCGACATCATCCCCGAGGTGCAGAACCGGGATTTCTCAGGCGCCTTCTTCGCCCCCTTCAACGATGCACAACTGCACATCCCCGTGATGACGGTGGACCGCGTCTATCAATTCATCGCGACCAACGGGATCGTGGACATCTACCGGCAGAAGCGCCTTTCCTACGATGTGTTGAAGGCCAAGTTCAACAATGAAAAGCCTCCCGTGGTGGTGATCGGCAATTACTCACCCGACAACCCGGCCGTGTTCGTCGTCATCGGGATCCTGCTCATCCTCGTCTTTGCCGTCTCCTACAACCTTTTCCGCCGCTTCCGGGAGAACGTGGTTCGCGCATTTCTCCGTCCGTTCAATTTCTTCACCGATGTGCGCGACCAGCGCATGCTGTCGATCTTTCAGACATCGATTGTCGGTATTCTCGGATCGCTTTCGGCGGCCCTGTTCTATGCGAACCTCACCTACGCCTGGCGCACAAACTTCATCGTTGATTCCTTTTTTGCGCAGTTCGCGCCCACGGTGTGGCTCAAGCAGTGGTTGAACTTCGCCGCATGGAATCCGACATCGAACATCCTGGTGGTGACGGTGCTCATCTTCTGCATCCTGCTGTTGTACACGCTCGCGTTGCGCGCGGTGTCGTTCTTCGCACGCAAGAAGATCCTGCTCTTCGATGCCTACTGTGTGGCCATGTGGTCGGTCCTTCCCATGGCACTCCTCGCGATATTCGGCATGGTGATGTACCGCCTCATGGACATCGCGCTCTTCGAGTTCGCCGGCGCCGCGGCCTTTGTCATCTTCAACTTCTGGGTCATCACCCGTCTGCTCAAGGGCACCGCCATCGTTCTGGACATGCGTCCGTTGTGGCTCACCATCACGGGATATGTGGTGCTGACCGGTGTCGTGGCCTTCTGGTTGATGTCGCTCAACAGCACCCACGGCACATTCGCAAATTTCCGCTACATCCTCGATCTCTGGTACTACACCCACTCCGTCATCTGATCGGAGGCCTCGCACCACCGACTTCACCGCTTCGTTTCACGCCACCAATCGCAAGACATGTATCTCAGCAAAATAGAAATCATCGGATTCAAGTCGTTCGCCAACAAGACCGCCCTGCAGCTCAACAACGGCATCACCGCCATTGTGGGACCGAACGGCTGCGGCAAGACCAACATTGTGGACGCCCTGCGCTGGTCGCTCGGCGAGCAGCGGTATTCCACGCTGCGCTCCGACAAGATGGAGGATGTGATCTTCAACGGCGCCAAGCACCGCAAGCCGACGGGCATGGCCGAGGTGTCGCTCACCATCCAGAACAACAAGGGCATCCTTCCCGTGGAATACGAGGAGGTGACCATCACGCGGCGCGTCTTCCGTTCCGGGGATTCCGACTACCTGCTGAACAGGACGCCCTGCCGCCTGAAGGACATCGTCGGTCTGTTCATGGACACGGGCATGGGGCCCAACGCCTACTCGGTGATCGAGCTCAAGATGGTGGAGACGATTCTGAGTGACAAGACGGAGGAGCGGAGGAGGCTGTTCGAGGAGGCTGCAGGCATCACAAAATACAAGAACCGTCGCAAGGAGGCCCTCCGCCGCCTCGACGAGGTGCAGGCCGATGTGATCCGTGCGGATGACATCATCTCGGAGATCTCGAAGGCGGTGAACTCGCTGCACCGACAGGCACGGAAGGCCGAACGCTACAACGAGTTCCAGGAGAAGCTCCATACACTGGAGCTCGACGTGCTGCAGCGCGACTACACCAGCCTGTGCCGGCGGCTGGATCCGCTCCAGGAAAAGCTCAGCTCCGAGCGCTCGGAACGCGACTCGGTGAACGTGCGTGTGGAGAAAGCCGAGGCCCTCCTCCATGTGTACCGCGCCGAGGAGCGTGAGATCGAGGACGCCCTGGAAGCCATCCGCATGGAACACGACGAGCATCGCTCCGAGATCAACACGACGGAACAGGGCTACCTCGTGAGCCTCGAAAAGCGGAAGTCGGTGGAGCAGGACATCGAGCGGCTGACCGGAACGATCCGCACATCGAACGAGGAGATGGAACAGCTCACCCTGCGGCGAACGCGGATCGAGGCGGCGCTGACGGAGCGGCAGTTTGAGCTCGACGTGTTGCAGAAGGAGGTGGAGGAACGCCGGTCCGCGCACCAGGTGAACGACACACAGTTCAGCAGGAAGAAGCTTGAGGTCTCCGCACGGCAGGAGGAGAAGATGGACCTTGTGCAGTCCGTCAGCCGCATGGAGAATGAGCTGCACAACATCGAGAACCAGCGGCTGCTGATCCATCGTCGCATCGATGCATTGCGGATGGACCGGGAACACACACAGCCCGTGCTCGACGATCTCCGGCAGCGCTTCACGTCGCAGTTCGGAGACACCGGTGAGCTGGGCGAGCAGGTGGTGCAGGCCGAGCGGAACTTCCACGCAATGGAGGAACGGAAGCAGCGGCTGAAGGCCGAGGTGGACGAGCTGCAGGGAACCGCATTTGAGCTGCAGGGGCGGATCGGCGAGCGCATGACGCGCATCGATTTCCTGAACGGTCTGGTGGACAGGCTCGAGGGATTCAGCGAGAGCGTGCAGCACCTGCTGCGCAACACGGAGTGGAGCACCTCGAAGCTCACCACGGTGGCCGATGCCGTGAACTGCGCCGACGACATGCGCGTGGCCATCGAGGCGGCGCTCGGCGATGCACCGCACTACATCATCGTGAACGACCTGTCGGAGGCGGTGAGCGGACTGCAGCATCTGAAGCAGAACGCCAAGGGCAAGGCCACCTTCGTGTGCCTGTCACACGTGCCCGCATGTGAACCGGTTCCCTTCCCGCTCAAGGGTGAGGGAGCGATCGGCTGGGCTTTCGACATGGTCTCGTTCCAGACCCGGCACGCGGATCTCTTCCGCTACCTGCTCAGGAACATCCTCATCGTGCGGGACTCGGAGACGGCGAACCGCTGCATCCGCGACTACCCGGACGTGCGTTGCATCACACTTGCCGGCGACGTGTTCGACAGCTCCGGTTTTGTGCGCGGCGGCAGCGCCCTCAAGGATGAGGGCAGCCTCATCGGCAAGCGCGAACAGATCGCTCTGCTGGAGAAGGAGACGACGGAACTCAAGCATCGCCTTGAGGAGAACCAGAAGCTGCTCTCCACACGCAACACCGAGTACCTCGCCATCGATCTGCGCAGGCATGCGGAGGAGATCAAGAACGCGCAGCAGAAGCAGTCGCAGTACGAGCAGGCGGTGGCGCAGATGCGCTTCGAGATCGACAAGAACGAGCGCGTCCTGGAGACGATCGGCGGGGAGCTTGAGCGCCTGCAAAGCCAGCTCGGGGAACTTGATGCGCGCAAGGCCGCGTTGACGCCCGAGCTGGATGCCGCATCGACGGACAAGGCACTGCTCGATGAGACGGACCGCATGGAGTCCGTGGCGCTGTCGGATCTCGAACGCCGCTACCAGCAGAGCCTTCAGGACTTCCATGCATCGAACCTCACCGTGGTGCAGAAGCGTGCCGAATGCGACAGCCTCCGGGCCGACATCGACCGGATCGAACGCACCCTGACGGAGACGAGTGCGCGCATCGCCGCGGCGGAGGTGTCCATCTCCGAAAAGCGGACCTCGCTGGACAGCCTCTCGGCCTCCATCGCGGAGCTGGCGGAGAAATCCGAAACGCTGAAGAACCAGTACAAGGATTTCGGTGCGCAGATCAGTGAGGTGGAACAGAAGCTCGTCGCCAAGCGCGCAGAGGTGGATGCACTGGAGCAGACACTGCAGCGCGAGCGGAGCAGGCACTCGCAATCCATCGCGCTCGTGCACGAGATCGAACTCAAGGTGACCGAGATCGGCCAGAGGCTGGAGAATCTCCAGCAGCGCGCGAAGGAGGAATTCGACCACACGCTGGAACTCCACGAGATTGGCGAGGAGGATGTGTTCGACCTGGCCCAGGCGCGCGAGGAGATCAGCGATCTCAAGATGAAGCTCAAGGCGCTGGGGCTGGTCAACCCCCTGGCCTTCGAGGAATGGAAGAAGGAGAAGGAACGGCTCGATGTGCTGCTGCTGCAACGCACCGACCTCATGGAGGCGGAGAAGACGCTCAAGGAGACCATCCTGGAGATCAACGTCACCGCACAGCAGAAATTCCGCGACACCTTCAACGAGGTGCGCACGAATTTCATCACCATCTTCAAGACGCTGTTCGAGCAGGGCGACGAGGCGGATCTCCTCATCGAGGAGAATGTGGATCCACTGGAGGCGCGCATCGACATCATTGCGAAGCCGCGCGGCAAGCGCCCCCACACCATCGAGATGCTCTCCGGCGGCGAGAAGACGTTGACGGCCATCGCGCTGCTCTTCGCGATCTACCTCGTGAAGCCCTCGCCCTTCTGCATCCTCGACGAGGTGGACGCCCCACTCGACGATGCGAACATCGACCGCTTCATCCGCATCATCAAGCAGTTCAGCAAGAACACGCAGTTCATCATCGTCACGCACAACAAGCGGACGATGGAGGCAGCCGACACGCTGTTCGGCGTCACCATGGAGGAGGAGGGCGTGTCGAAGCTGGTGGCGGTGCAGTTCAACGACGAGACCATCGCGCGCTTCTCCAGCAACTGACGGACACGAATCACACGGAGGGAAGCGCGGTCAGCAGATCCGGGACCGCCGGATTGATGCGTTCCTGAAACAGGGAGAAGCATTCAACATTCCACATCATCCAGTTGTCGTGGTTGTTTTCAATCACGTCCTGGCGAACGCTCACATGGGCGTCAATGGCGCGCTGTTTGAACGGGAGATACGCGCTCACATCCACGCGCACATGGATGCGGGGTTCCGGCAGGCCGAAGAGCCTGCGTGGGAAGTGGGCGATCCTGTCCGCAGGCTGACCGCAGAAGGCCAGGCGGCGCAGGCGCGCCCCGCGCTCCCGTTCCTCAAGGAAGACGCGCTTGGCGACGTGATGAAGCACGATGTGATCGGGATGCACCGAGGCGCCCTGTACATCGTAGGTCACCAAGACATCGGGATCAATGCGGTGGATGAGGTCGCTTAGATCGCGCTCCAGGATGCGGGGGTCCATGTCGCGCAGGCCGCCATCGGGAAAGGCACCCTGCACATGGTCGGCACCGAGGATCTCCGACGCCAGGCGCACCTCCTCCACGCGCAGCGCGGCGATCTCCTCCGGTGTGATGCCATGAAACGCGGCGTTGCGTGACGCCTCTCCGCGTGTCAATGTGTAGACGAAGGTGTCCGCCATGCCGGAGTGGGACAGGGTGGCGATGGTGCCACCCGTGAGAAAGGATTCGTCGTCGGGGTGAGGAAAGGCGAAGAGAATTTTCGGACGAGGTTCGGCATTCATTGGAGAAACTCCTGTAAAATATTCAGATGGAATGGTTTCGCGTTTCCCGCTCGACAGGATACTGTGAACGCAAGCACCATCCCTTTCAAAACAAACGATTTAATGGATAAAATCTCACCATCTTCTTTAAAAAAAGAAACGCATTGGCTATATTCCATGCATCTTGAAAAAGAACATTGCGCATCCACCCATTCGTTTCCCCATTTCCACAACTCGATTTGACATACACGGTGAATTCAGTCGTGCACGTGCATAAAAGGAGAATGCCATGAAAGTAGTTGACAGGTTTGCACGCGTGGTTGTTCTGATGATCCTGGTGGCGACACTGGGCGTCGGGGCATACGCAAACGGCCATGGGCCGGGCACCACGCAGAGTCCTTTTCCACAACCGGCCGGTTCCGGCTTTGTGGAGAATCGCGGGCAGGTGATGAACACCGACGGAACGACGAATTCGTCGGTGCGTTTCCTTTGGCAGACAGGCGGAGTGAACATGTACTTCTCCGGAGGGGGGGTATCGTACCTGTTCAAGAAGGTGGCCGACGACGGCACGCTGTCGCTGCATCGGACGGATATGACGCTGATGGGCGCGAATGCGGCTGTCGTGATCGTGGGTGAGGATCGACGCGATGGAGCGATGCGGTACTACCTCGGCGAGTCGGATGCGATCAACACGCAGTCCTGGTCTTCGATCCTGTACCGGGACGTGTACCCGAACATCGACCTGCGCTTCACATCGAACGAGGCCGGCGTGAAATACGACTTCATCGTGCGTCCGGGTGGACGGGTCTCCGACATCCGTTTCCGGTATGATGGAGCCTCCGCCGTGGAGCTGAAGGACGGCGGTCTCCTCATCACGAACTCCCTTGGCGAGTTGCAGGAGCAGGCGCCCTACACCTATCAAACGCTGGACAACGCAGCGGTGGAGATTCCGACCTCCTTCCGCATCGATGGCGGGACGGTCAGCTTCGACGTCGCCGCCCACGATGCCGATCGCACGCTGGTGATTGATCCGGGTCTCATCTGGGCGACGTATTACGGCGGCGCGAATCTCGATGTGGCGAACGACGTGGTGCAGGATCTCGCCGGCAACTCCTACGTGACCGGCTACACGATCAGCTCGAATTTCCCGGTGACCGCCGGAGCATTTCAAAGCACGAACGCCGGCAACCAGGACGCCTTCGTTGTGAAGCTCAATCCCCTTGGTCAGCGCGACTGGGCCACCTACATCGGCGGCACATCGAGCGACAACGGCGCGAGCATCTCGTTGGATCCGAACGGCAACGTGATCATCACGGGGCAGACATCGAGCAACAACTTCCCCGTGTCGCCCGGAGCATATCAGGCCACCAACCAGGGCGGCATCGATGCCTTCATTGTTGTGTTCAACGGCGTCGGTCAGCGGGCCTGGGCCACCTACCTTGGCGGATCCAACGACGACGTGGGGCAGAACATCAAGGCGGATCTTGGCAACAACCTCATCGTGGTGGGATCGACAAACAGCCTCAACTTTCCGACATCCACCGGCGCATTTCAAAACATCAACGCCGGCACCTATGATGCCTTCATCGCGAAGTTCACCCGCCTGGGGGCACGCGCGTGGAGCACGTATGTCGGCGGCCTCAACGACGAGGTGTTCAACGCCGTGGCCACCGATGCCAGCAAGAACGTCTTTGTCGGCGGGCAGACGTCGAGCTCCAACTTCCCTGTGACCACCGGCGCGATCAACGGCACGGCCGATGCGGTGGTGATGAAGTTCGACAGCAACGGCGTCCGAAAATGGGGCGTGTTCTATGGCGGAAACGGATCCGATGCAGTCAACGGCATTGCTGCTGATCTCACCGGGAGCGTGGTCACCACGGGCATCACCTACAGCGGCACCGGCACGGGGCCGAACGCCTTCCAGATGAACAACGCCGGCGGCACCGATGCGTTTCTCGCACGCTACAATGGCACGACGGGACAGCGCCTGTGGGCCACCTACTACGGCGGTGGCGGCGATGATGCGGGGACGGCGGTGGCGGTCGACATCTACGGAAACGCCATCTTCACCGGCCGCACGGGCAGCACAAACTTCCCGGTGACGTCCAACGCCTTCCAGAGTACGAAGGGCGCATCAAACGATGCCTTCGTGGTGAAGTTCTCCCCTGCGGGGCAGCGCATCTGGGGCACCTACTACGGCGGCAATGGCGACGACCGCGGCAACGGCGTGGCCATCGAGCTGAACGGCAACAACACCATCGTCGGATCGACCACGTCCACCAACCTGCCGCTGTCCAACGCGCTTCAACCGGCACAGGGCGGCACCACGGACGGCTTCATTACGAAGTTCTGCGACTTCGATCCGGTGATCACCGTCACCGGACCGAACCCTGTGTGCGCCGGCGATGTGGTGACACTCGACGCAGGTCCCGGCTTCTCGTCCTACGCTTGGAGCACGGGTGCGACCTCGCAGACCATTGCCGTCTCCACGTCCGGCATGTACTGGGTGACCGTGGTGGGCGGCAGCATGCTCTGCACGCGCACGTCGGACACCGTGCGCATCACCGTGTATCCACGCCCCGGCGCCGATGCAGGTCCCGACATGACGATCTGCTCGGGCGGCACAACCACCATCGGCAACCCCGCCATCCACGCAGGAAAACCGGTGCGGTATTCGTGGTCGCCCATGCTCGGACTCAACGACCCGCATCTGGGTGCACCCACCGTGTCACGCTTCAACACATCGTTGACGGACATGACGGTGACGTACACACTGACCGCGACCGACACGATCAACGGCTGCACATCGACGGATCAGGTCAATGTGCTCATCCATCCGGCGATCAACATTCCCGCGGCCCCCAATGCGTATCTCTGCCCGAACACCTCGGTGCAGATCGGCAGCGTGGCCACCGGTGGCACCGGTGCCCTGCACTATTCCTGGACACCGAACTACCGGCTGTCCTCCACCACCGTGGCACAACCCATTGCATCGCCGCGGGTGACGACGGTGTACATCCTGACCGTGACCGACGATCTGGGCTGCCAGGCGCGTGACACCGTCGTGGTGACTGTCAACACACTGGCCCTGGATGCGGGACCCGATCGCCCCGTATGTGTTGGCACAGGCATCCCCATCGGCCAGCCGGCAACGGGAGGCGTTCCGCCCTACACGTACAGCTGGTCGCCGATGACGGGGCTCGACACCACTGTGAGCCGCTTCCGCCCGATGGCGACACCATCAACCACGACCACCTATGTGGTGACCGTGACCGATCAGAATTCCTGCGTTGTCCGGGACACCGTGACGGTGTTCGTCTATCCCGGTTTCACCGCCTATGCAGGACCGAGCCCCGTGGTTATCTGCAGCGGAACAGGCAGGACCATCGGCGACACGGTGGTGTGCGGCGGCAGCGCAGGCTTCACGTACACCTGGGAACCCAAGGCGGGTCTTTCCGATTCCACGGCCGCCCGACCATTTGCGAATCCCGGATACAACACACGATACATTCTCACCGTCCGTGACAACGGCTCGCTTGCCCTGGCGAAGGACACCGTGGATGTGATCGTCAACAGCTCACCGAGCGTGACACTGGGCGGCAACAAGACCATCTGCCACGGCACATCCGAGAATCTCAACGCCGTGGTGGCAGGAGGAACGGCGCCATTCACCTTTGACTGGTCGCCGTCAAACGGCCTGAGCTCCACCACCATCGCGAACCCCGTGGCCACACCTCTGACGGCCACCACCTACACCGTGATCGTCACCGATGCCAACGGGTGTCAGGGTTCGGCATCCATCACCATCGGCGTGCTTCCGCAACTGTATGCGGATGCCGGTCATGATGTGCACGTCTGCATCGGCAACGGGACACAGATCGGGCAGGTGGCTGTGGGAGGCACACCGCCGTACAATTACACCTGGTCGCCGGCAACGCATCTTTCCTCCACGTCGGTACCATCGCCCATCGCATCACCACCTGCCACCACCGATTACATCGTGACGGTGTCCGACAGCCGCGGGTGCATTGCGCACGACACCGTCCGCGTCAATGTCCACCCGCTTCCCACACTCAACCTGGTGAATCCCCCACCCATCTGCGGAGGTTACCCGGTGATCATCGGTGACACGGCCACGGGTGGCATCAAACCCTATCGCTACACCTGGTCGCCTCGTCGCGGTCTGAACGACAGCACCATCGCGATGCCGACGGCAGCACCTCTCACCACCACAACCTACACCGTGGTGGTGACCGATGCGCTCGGATGCTCGACCACCGGGACGGTGACCGTCACAGCGATTCCGTCACCTGTCGCCAATGCCGGTCCGGACACAAGCGTGTGCTATCTCTCGACAACACAGCTCGGAGCGCCCGCCACAGGCGGCGTCCCACCCTACACCTACGAATGGCATCCGGGAATCTGGCTCAACGACAGCACCGTATTGCGCCCGACAGCACGGCCGCTGGGAAGCATCAGCTACGTCCTCACCGTGACAGCCGCCAACGGATGCAAGTCGTACGACACAGTGCACGTCACCGTGAACGTGACGGATTATCCCGTGATCCGCGCCGGCGGTCCGACGCAGTTCTGCCTTGGCGACAGCCTCCGTCTGAGCTGTGATTCGGGCTTTGTCAGCTATCTCTGGTCGACGGGTGAAACCACGCAGAGCATCTGGGTGAAGCGGACGGGTTCGTACACCGTGCGCACGACGGACCACAACGGCTGCTCCGCGACGTCCTTCCCGATCACCATCAACGTGATCGATCCGCAGATACCGGAGATCATCTTCCATGGCCCGCTGACATTCTGCCGGGGCGGACGGACGGTGCTGGAGATCAAACAGATCGTGACCATCGACACGGGCTGGACCTACGTCTGGAGCAATGGCGTCCGTGGCAAGGTGGACACCATCACCGAATCCGGAGTGTACTACTGCACCGTCACACCGGACCACGGGTGCAGCATCAACTCCCCGTCGGTGACGGTGACGGTTGTCGAACCCTTCAAACCCGTGATCACCGCCGAAGGCCCGACGCAGTTCTGCAAGGGTGGCTGGGTGGTGCTCGACGCGGGTGCGGGCTACGCATCGTACCTGTGGTCCACGGGTGAGCGCACACGCAAGATCACGGTGAGTGCCACGGGGCAGTTCACGGTGACCACAAGCGATGGCACCGGGTGCCTGGGCGTCTCGGATCCCATGAACGTCCTGGTCGGGCCGATCGCCCGGCCGAAGATTCTGACGAGCGGATCGCTGAAGCTCTGCCACAACGAAACGATGATGCTGTACATCGAAGGCACGTGGAACAGCATCCAGTGGAACACCGGTGAATCGACACGTGAAATCACCGTTGGCCGCGGAGGAAAGTACTGGATCGTCGCCTTCGACGTTCTCGGTTGTCAGACCTTCTCCGACACTGTGGAGGTGGTGGAAGTGCCACTCGTTGTGCCGAAGGTGGAGCCGTCTGGTGATGTGTACCTGTGTGAAGGCGAAGCGGTGACGCTCACCGCCGACACCGGTTATGTGCAATACGAGTGGAACACGTTCGAGACGGAACATCAGATCACCGTCTCCGAGCCTGGTCCCTACATTGTGCACGTGGTTGATATCAATGGGTGCACGGGACAGTCCGCCACCACGGTGGTGCACGTGATCCAGAAGCCGCGGCCCGTCATCACCGCACTCGGCCCGACAATCATCTGTGAAGAAGCCACGGTGACGCTTGATGCCGGAGACGGCTTCGCATCGTACACCTGGTCCAATGGTGAGAAGACCCGTCAGATCACCGTCTCCACGGCGGGCACCTACACGGTGACCGTGACAAACACCTCCGGCTGCCAAGGAACATCCCCTGCCATCGAGGTGCGTGTCAATCCATCGCCGAAGCCGGTGATCACCGCCGGCGGGCCGACCACCTTCTGCGAGGGTGACAGCGTCGTGCTTGATGCCGGAGCCGGATATGCCACCTACCAGTGGTCCGACAACAGCACAAAGCGCCGGCTGACTGTGAAGAAGACGGAACTCGTGAACGTGCGTGTGACCGATGCCAACGGCTGCCGTGGTGAATCGCAGTTCGTCCAGGTCACCGTCAATCCCACTCCGCCTGCGCCCACCATCACACGTGCAGGCAACACGCTCACCGCGTCGGCGGCGCAGTCCTATCAGTGGTACTTCAACAACAGTATCATCCCGAACGCCACGCGGCAGAACCACACCGCCACGCAGAACGGACAGTACAAGGTGACCATCACCGACATCCGCGGGTGCAAATCCACCTCGGCACCGCTGTTGGTGACGATCGTGAGCGTGGAACGCACATCGCCGACGTTCAACCTCCACATCTACCCCGATCCCAACAATGGCATCGTGAATGTGGAGGTGGATCTCGAGCAGCCCACCGTGGTGGACATCGCGATCACGAACATGCTCGGACAGCGGATGATCGTGGTTCCCCGCGAACTTCCGACCACACGGTATCGCAAGACCATCTCGCTCGAATCCGTGCCACCGGGCATGTACTTCATCACCATGCAGGCCGGCACTCTCCGAGAGGTGCGAAAGATCGTGAAACAGTGATGCACCGACGGTCAAAAGAAAAAGCCCCGCACTTGCGGGGCTTTTTCTTTTCCTTGTCTGCGTCGATCAGCCGGCCAGCAGGGCTTTCAGTATCTTCTCCGCGGCGACGGCGATCACCGTGCCCGGACCGAACACGTCCGCCACACCTGCCTGGAAAAGGTACTCGTAGTCCTGCAGCGGAATGACACCACCGGCCACGACGAGGATGTCGTCGCGCCCGAGAGTCTTGAGCTCGTGGATGAGCGCTGGCACGAGTGTCTTGTGTCCGGCTGCGAGGCTCGACACACCGACCACGTGTACATCGTTTTCCACGGCCTGGCGGGCGGCTTCCTCCGGTGTCTGGAACAGCGGGCCGATGTCGACATCGAAGCCAAGGTCGGCGAAGGCGGTGGCGATCACCTTGGCGCCGCGGTCGTGCCCATCCTGCCCCAGCTTGGCGATAAGGATGCGGGGGCGTCGACCCTCCTTCTCCGCGAATTCATCGGTGAGCGAACGGGCCCTTTCGAACACGGCATTCTCTCCGGTCTCCTTGCGATAGACACCTGATATGGTGCGGATCACGGCCACATGGCGTCCGAAGATGGACTCCATGGCATCCGACATTTCCCCGACGGTGGCACGGACACGGGCTGCGTCCACGCATGCTGCGAGGAGGTTGCCGTTGCCGGCCGCTTCTGCGGTGAGCCGCTCCAGCGCCGTCTGCACGGCCGCGTCATCGCGTTCTGCACGCAGTGTGCGGAGCCGTGAGAGCTGTGCCTCAAGCACCGCGGCGTTGTCGACTTCGAGGATGTCGATGGGATCCTCCTTTTCGAGCCGGTGCTTGTTGACACCGACGATGGTGTCCCGGCCGGAATCGATGCGGGCCTGCTTGCGGGCGGCTGCCTCCTCGATGCGCATCTTCGGGAGCCCCTGCTCGATGGCCCGCGTCATGCCTCCATGCGCCTCCACCTCCTCGAGCAGCTCCCAGCCGCGCAGGGCGAGCCGATCGGTGAGATACTCCACATACCATGAACCCGCCCACGGATCCACCACGCGACACATGTTCGTCTCCTCCTGCAGGAAGAGCTGTGTGTTGCGGGCGATGCGGGCCGAGAAGTCCGTCGGCAGCGCAATGGCCTCGTCGAGGGCGTTGGTGTGCAGCGACTGCGTGTGACCGAAGCCGGCAGCCAGAGCCTCCACGCAGGTGCGGACCACGTTGTTGTAGGGATCCTGCTCCGTGAGGCTCCAGCCGGACGTCTGGCTGTGTGTGCGCAGGGACATCGACTTGGGATTCTGCGGGTTGAAGGACTTCACGATCTTCGCCCAGAGCATGCGTGCCGCACGCATCTTGGCGATCTCCATGAAGAAGTTCATGCCCACGCCCCAGAAGAACGACAGGCGCGGGGCGAAGGCGTCGATGGTGAGACCGGCACCGAGACCGGCGCGGATATACTCGCGTCCATCAGCCAGCGTGTAGGCCATCTCGATGTCGGCGGTCGCTCCCGCCTCCTGCATGTGATAGCCGGAGATGGAG
>CAYUYM010000025.1:0-24754 GCA_964449305.1 uncultured Chromatiales bacterium
CGAAAACCGTTGAGCCCTTCGGGGTTCCCTGGGTTCGAATCCCAGTCTCTCCGCAAGAAAGCCCGCAACGACACCACGTTGCGGGCTTTCCCTTTACGCCATGTGAGGTTTCGGCACGGGAGAACAGGGAAATCACTTGCGCTTGTGACGTGAAAAACCTGCGCTTTCACTTGCGTCAAGACGAAACAGAACGCCCGTCAACGCAAGGTGTGGCCGGACCGCCCTGGACTGTGGCCTGTGACCGGGTTTTCGTATCTTGTCCCCATTCTCGATGCGGCAGTCGTCCTTGTCCATCACTTCTCACGAGCTCTCTTCGTGCCCACAGCAGCAATTCCCCTTCGGTGGCGGCTGCCAGCAATGTCACCGGATCATGGTGCAACTCCCTTGTCCCGGATGGAACGGGCCGCCGTGTCGCGTCCTGGGCGTCGGTGGACGTGCATCACCTGCCGCATCGGCTTCCTGCTGGCATGCGTCTCCATGGCGGTTCATGCACAGACGTTCTCGTACCTGTGCTCCGTCGTCACCTCGGAGCAGGGGCTGTCACAGAACACCATCCGGGCGATGGTGCAGGATCGCCAGGGCTTCCTCTGGTTCGCGACGGACGATGGCCTGAACCGGTATGACGGGTACAGCTTCACCGTGTTCAAACCGGCGCGCGGCCGCAATTCCATCAGCGGGAACATGGTCACGACGCTTCTGCAGGATGCACGGGGCGACCTGTGGATCGGGACCGCAGGCAGGGGGCTCAACCGCTTCTCTCCCTCCAGCGGCACCTTCACCATCCACCGTCACGATTCCACTCGGAGTGGTGGCATCTCCAGCGATCATGTGATCGCGCTGTGTGAGGGATGCGACGGCTCGATCTGGGTCGCCACACGGCACGGACTGGATCGCCTTGATCCGGGATCCGGCAGTTTCAGCCCAGCCATGCTGCGTGATCCCACCGGGCAGATCCTGCCCGCTCCGCACATCCGATCGCTTCTCTGCACCCTTGATGGGAGGCTGTGGATCGGGACAGAGGATGCCGGTGTGGTTGTGTTCGACACCCGCACGCTGCGCTGCATTGGGTGGTACCCGGTCGGCACCGGACCGCGTGGTCTGCGCTCCACCAGCGTCACCTCCCTGTGTCAGGATCGAAGCGGACGCATCTGGATCGGAACCGCGGTGGCGGGGCTGCACCTGTTGGACGCCGGCGGACAGGGGTTCACGCACTTTGCCGCCGATCCATCCGCCCCCGGCTGTCTCGCGTCGGACTACGTCCGCTCCGTGCAGCAATGTGACAGCGTCACGCTCGCCATCCTGACCAACCGTTCGCTCGAGTTGATGGATCTGCGCACGCACGCGATCCGACGCATCTGGAGCAACAGGCAGCTCACGGACCCCGCCACGCTGCTGCGCGATGCCTCGGGCAACTTCTGGATCGGTTCCACAGGCACCGGCATGGTGAAGCTCGTGCCGAAGCGCAAGAATTTCCGCACGGTGGGCATCGGTGACAGTGTGCATGCTGGTATGAGCTTCTGCGCTGTGCGGGCCATGGCCGAGGATCGCATGGGCAATCTCTGGGTGGGCGGGCACGTCGGGCTCAACCGCCTTCCCGCTGCCCGGCGTGCGCGCGACGGCTCGCACGCTGATGCCGCCTGGGAGCGTGTGCCCGTTCTCGACACCTACAACATCCTCTGCATCCGTGAGGATCCGGACAGACCGGGGGTGTTGTGGTTCGGATCGGAGGACGCCGGGGTGTTCCTGTGGAACACGGCCGGCGGGCGCATCGAGCATTTCCATATGCGCGCAGCCGACGAACCGCACCGCTTCATGGGGGCAGGGTGCAACGTGATCCTTGCCACGCGTGGGCACGAGCTCTGGTTCGGCAGCAACGTGGGAGTCTCCCGGTGGGATGCGGTCAGCCGCCGGTTCGTGGACTACCGGCACGATCCGGCCGATCCATCAAGCATCGGTCCGGGTTCGGTGAAGACGTTGTGCGAGGATGCCTCCGGTCGGCTGTGGATCGGCACGGATGTCGGCGGCATTTCCATCCTCGATCCGGGCAGCGGGCGGTGCTCCCATCACACATCGGATCGCTCAAGCCTGACGAGCCTGAGTGACGACAAGGTGAACGCCATCATCGAGGATCAGCAGGGAGGAATATGGGTCGGCACAGCGGCGGGCCTCAACCATTTTATCCCCGCCACCGGGAGCTTTGTGGTGTACACCATGGCCGACGGACTGCCCAACGACTACATCTACGGCATCCTCGAGGACCGTCATGGCAACCTCTGGGTGAGCACAAACAACGGACTGTCACGATACCATCCCATGACGGAAACATTCACGAACTATGATCGTCACGATGGCCTGCAGGGGGATGAGTTCAACACGCTCGCGTGGTACAGGAGTCCGTCTGGTGAGATGTTCTTTGGTGGGGTGACCGGCTTCACCAGTTTCCGGCCGGAGGAGATCACGATCAACACCCGCCCTCCTGCGGTGGCGATCACCGGAATCCGGAAATCCAACGAACCGGTGGAGTCGGACCGGCCGATCTCCATGCTTGGGGAGATCGTCCTGTCCCATACCGACCATGTCTTCTCCATCGAGTTCACCGCGTTGGACTTCACGGATCCCTCGAAGAACCGCTACGCCTACTGCATGGAAGGGTTCGACGATGGGTGGCGTCACACCACCGCGCAGCAGCGCATTGCGACCTACACCAATCTCCCTCCAGGCACATACCGCTTCCGTGTGAGGGCAACGAACAACGATGGAGTCTGGTGCACGCGGGAGGCCTCGCTCACCGTGGTCATCACACCGCCCGTCTGGGCCACGTGGTGGTTCCGGGCCCTGGCGCTGCTTGCGGTGCTGGTGGCCGGTGGTGGCGTGTATGCCAACAGGAGGCGCCATGCAGCGATGCTGGCTGATGCGAAGCGGCGTTTCACCCATGAGCTGATCGAATCGCAGGAGGCCGAACGCAAGCGCATCGCCACCGAGCTGCATGATGCCATCGGACAGGACCTCCTGATCATCCGCAATCTCGCATTCATGGCGCAGCAGGCGGGCTCGTCGGAGAGTCGGGACGCGTCATTGAACGGCATCGCAGAGACGGCGGCACAGACCATCGACGACGTGCGCAAGGTGTCGCGCAACCTCCGGCCGTATCAGATCGACCGGCTCGGCATCACGAAGGCGCTCCGTTCCATCGTGAACGCCGTGGCACCTTCGACGCCGATCCGTTTCACGGCGGTGATCGAGGATCTCGACGGCCTCATCCCGCGTGAGCATGAGATCCACCTCTATCGCATCCTGCAGGAATGCATCAACAACATCGTCAAGCATTCGGGGGCGGCCGGGGCGGTGATCACGCTGCGCGTCGCCGAGGCGCACATCACGCTCACCGTGAACGATGACGGCCAGGGGCTGCCCACGGACGCGACGCCCGGGCGGCAGCTCACTGCGGGCTTCGGGATGATCGGTCTGGCGGAGCGCGCCACCATCATCCAGGGGCAGCTCCGGATCCGGTCGCAACCCGGCCGCGGGACGACCATCATCGTCACCATTCCCATCACAGGAGGCACGCATGGAGCATGACATCCGCATCGTCATCGCCGACGATCATCCCATCTTCCGCGCGGGGCTGCGGCAGGTGATCGAATCAGCACCGGGCATGGTGGTGGTGGCCGAGGCAGCGCACGGCGGGGAGGCTGTCGCCGCTGTGGAGGCGCACGATCCCGATGTGCTGGTGCTCGACGTGGACATGCCGGTGATGGACGGGCTCACCGCCGCGCGGGAGGTGGGCCAGCGGCGCCAGCGGGCACGAATCGTCTTCCTCACCATGTACCGGGAGGAGGATCTCTTCAACGAGGCCCTTGACGCGGGTGGCATGGGCTACATCCCGAAGGACAACGCGGCGCGCGAGATCCTGAACGCCATCGCCGCCGTGATGCGCAACGAGTACTACATCTGTCCATCGATGTCGCGCTTCCTCGTGGAGCGCAGCCGGCGGGCCCGGAGCGTGCTCGCACACCGGCCCTCGCTCGAAACGCTCACAGCCACCGAGCGCAGGATCCTGCGCCTGATCGTGGACAACAGGACCTCCAAGGAGATCGGCGACGTGCTCGGCATCAGCTACAGGACGGTGGAGAACCACCGCACGAACATCAGCCGGAAGCTGGAGCTGCACGGAAGCCATGCGCTTCTGAAGTTCGCCTTCGACAACAAACATCTGCTGTAGGGCGGCATCGCCCGCCCGGGCCCCTGTGGGGAAACGCACAGGATGTCGTGTGGTTGTTTCCGTGAATGCGTGTGTTCGACGGCATGCCGCCGGAGTGCGGTGGCGTGTAGTTTTCCGATGATCTGATCGGTCATCCCCGCGCGTCATTCCACCACTCTGGAGCACCCATGAAACGCATTGCGAGCGTCTCACTTTCAGCACTCATCATCGTTCTGCTGCTGTGGACCGATGCCTGCCCGGCCCAATGGTCGGGCAACGCCTACTCCTTCACCTCTGCGACATCCACCGTCACCATCCCGTACAATCTTTTCTTCCAGACACAGACACTGGAGATCAGCTTCTCCATCGATCCCGCTCTCACCGGCAATGGGACGCTTATCACCGATGGTCGGCGCTACAACCTCCGCGTGGTGAAGACCGGACCATCGACCTTTCTCATCGAGTATCTGCTCAAATGCGACACATCGTGGATCAGCATACGGTCCAAGACGCCCCTCACCTACGGCTCCTGGCACAATGTTGCCGTCCAGTACGACACCAGCGGCCGGCGGATCTGGCTCGATGGAGGGCGGGATGAGGAGACACCGTCGGACAATCCGAAACTCACCAACCTGTTCAACGAGGTGAATCACCATGTCGGCTGCAACCCGGACCTTCCCGACGAGACCTTCCGCGGGTTGATCGACGAGGTGCGCTTCTGGACGGTGCCCATCCCGCCCGACGTCCTTGAATTCTGGCGACGCTCTTCCATCAGCAGCGACAGCAGGCATCCGTACTGGGCGGATCTGGCGTGCTACCTGGAATGCGACGTCGATCCCTCCGGCGGATACGTGCACGACAGCAGGATGTGGCGGGAAGGCTCATGCACCGGGGTGAAGCCGTATGTGTTTCCGAACAGCTCTGTCTATGCGACTTCCGCCTACACGTTTCCGTCCGACTACTACCAGAACTACTTCTCGCCGAAGAGCACGGCCGTGTTCTTCAACAACCGGCTGCACCTCTTCACGAGTCACGGCGGCAATCAGCCGGTGCGCTCCACCTGCGGCACGATCGACGACGCAAACCATGTGGTCATGGATCCATCCACCTTCCACCAGGTCGGCCAGCAGTATGAACTGCCGTTTGCTTGTTGCACCTACAAGACCGCGCTTCTGTATGTGAGCATGATGAACCTCGATGAAAGCCTCTCGATTCCCTCCACGGCGACACAATTCTCCCACGTCGGCTCGCTGGACAGCGACGGGGATGTGACGGCCGACAACGTGTCGCGTGACATCAGCACCTGCGTCCCCTCGGCCATGGCGGTGATGAACGACACGGTCTACCTGTTTTCCTTGGTGAGAAACGGGTCCACCTTCTCCCTGAATGCCGAGTGGTCGGTGGATGGGAAGACGTGGACCTTCCTGCGAACAGTGAAGGACAACAGTGACAACACGCTGGACTACAGCCACGGGAACATCGCCGCCTGCACCGGGCGGAACGCATCGGGGAACGAGACCATCTTCCTCGGTTACATTGAGAAGTCGCACAATCAGATTCATCTTCTCGAATTCCATCGGGACAGTCAGACCGAGGCCAGGGTGCTTTCCGTACCGAAGGTCAGCAACTTCTCCATCGTGTCGGGCACGGTGGAAGGGGGGATGTCGTCAGGCTACACGCTGCAGCTGTTCTTCCGCGCCGACACGGCAGACCGCTTCGGCAACAGCGCCACCATCGGGAGGATCGAATACTCCATCGACAAGCACTTCGCCTACCCTGCCGAGCACCTCCAGATCTCGGGCACCGATTACTCAAATGGGACCTTTGAACACCAAATGTACTGGCCGCATGCCTTCGCCTACTACCAGACGCTGGGCTCGTCGAGCAACGTCCTGGGGAAGAAAATCGTGCTGGCGGTTGGCAACAAGACCACGAGCGGCAACCAGAACCTGTCCTTCCTCGTCTGGAACTCCGACAGGATGACGTACATCCCGGAGCGGGACACCACCGACACCACGCCCAGCGAATCCATCAGCCAGCTCCTGGGCGTGATCGAGGGCGCGCCGCCCTATGTGCTCAACGGGGAGGACCTCGGGGAACTTGTGAAGTACCACACCTATCCCTCGTTCCTCGAGTTCGGATCATCGCAGAGCTCGTCGACCGACAGCTCGGTGTCCATGTCGCGATCCTGGTCCGTCTCATTCCGGTACGAAGGCATCGGCGCGGACTTCGAGGGGCAGACGCAGAAGGAATCACAGACGGAATACACCGAGAAGACCGCGGAGAACCGCCTGGTCTTCCCGGTGGAGGGCCGCCCGCGTGGATACCGCGTCTTCCTGAGACCCATCATCACACGGCGGAAGTTCGAGTTGACCGATCCCTCCGGGCGCTGGCTCGACGACATCTACACGCTTGAGATCTCGGATCGCTTCATCGATTACGTCCCCTATGCCCTTGACACGGTGCAGGGATCGCCGAACCCGGTGAACTTCAGTTCCTACATGCATCGCATGGTGGACCCGGGTGGATACAAGAAGCTGTATTCCGCAAACTACTCCTGGACCGGGGGCAACGAGTCGACCGTGTCGTTCGAGACCGACAGCACAGTGACCACACGCACCGAGGAGGAGTTCTACAAGGGCGCCGGCGTATCGGTCAATGTGGACATGGGCGGCGGCATCGGTGTGGAGATGAGCACCACCGTGTTCGAGTTCGAATCGAAGGTGGGCATGACCTCGCGGCATGAGGGGTCGACATCGATGTCCCACAGCCGGAACATTTCGATCACCACCGACTGTCCGTTCCATGGGATCGATGGAGACACGGCCTATTTCAGCGGCACGATCTACTGGATCAAGCCCACGGCGGGGAAGAACAACTGGTGGGTGCCAAAGGGGTTTGAGGCCCAGGAACCCTGGTGCATCACCTACAAGGTGAATTCCTACGCCACGCATCCCACATCAGTGGAGGGACCGGCGGAGATCGGGTCACCCGACATGGTGGCCCTGTATCCGAACCCGGCCGGCGACATGGTGGCCGTCACCGGGCGCATCCCCTGGGCGACCCGTGGGACGCTTGTCGTGTACAACGTCTTCGGTCGCGAGGTGCTGCGATCGGAGGGTGTGGACATGTCCGATGGCCGCTCGACACGGCTCGTCACGCGTCACCTGCCATCGGGGACCTATCACATGGTGATCGATGCGGCGGGGCGGACCTGCCGAAAGACCTTCGTCATCGCGCGCTGAGGCGGCGCCTGCGGGGGACGCCTCGGCACCCGCCCGATGTAACCGGACGGCCCTCCGGGGCGTCCAAGGAGAATACGCGCCATCCCGGTCGTGTGGACAGCGACGCTGCCCCCGGCCGGGTGGCGGCATCTCCCGCCCACCGGAGGCCCCATGACACGCATCGCCCTCGCGCTTCTGCTCGCGCTCACAGCCGCACCGCTCTCCGCCCAGTCCATCCTGGTCGACCACCGCTCCGTCGCTCTCTTCGACAGCATTCCTCAGCCCTTCATCGCGAAGGCCCAGGCGTTGCGCATGCTGTTCATGGACCGCTCCGTCGGCGGCAACATCAGCGATGCGCTCGACTGCCTCGCCATGCCCTTTGCCAGCGCCCCCACCCGCTGCAAGCGCTGGCAGCACTCCGACACCGCCTACGCCGTGGATCCGTCGGAGGTGATGTGGAACGGTGTGTGGAGCCGCGCAAACTGGCGCTATGAATTCTGGCCGGCCACCTGCTCCGAGGATCCCCGCTGCTTCATCTCCTTCATCGAACCCCGGATCGACTCCTTCGACGTCGTCGGCTTCCAGTTCAGCTACCTCGCCGTGGCCCAGGGTTCACGGCTCGCCGACTCCATCGACGGCTTCTTTGGATCGCGTCCGGACCGGGGCACCGCCGCTGTGTATGCGGACTTCGCTGCGCGGCATCCGGGCACACGCGTATTGTGGTGGACCACCTCGCTCGCCCGCGGGATCGGGTCGCCCGAGTCCGAGGCCTTCAACAATGCCATGCGCCAGTACGCCGCGATGCACGACGTCATCCTCTTTGATGTCGCAGACATCCTCTCACACAGCCCCGACGGCGGTCCCTGCTTCGACAACCGCGACGGCCGCCCCTACCTCACGGAGAACCACCCGGACGACAGTCTCGACATCCCGGCCATCTGCCCGCACTACACCACGGAGACCGAGGGCGGCCACCTCGGCGCCATCTCCGCTGGTGGCATCCGCGTGGCCAAGGCCTTCTGGGTGCTCATGGCGCGCATCGCGGGCTGGGACGGACGGCCGCAGATCGACACCACCACATTCAGCGCCACGCCCATCACCGAGATGGTGACGTCGCTCTACAAGTCCGTCGACGGCGGGCTCTACGGGCTCGGCAGCAACCTGCGCCCGGCCGCGCATGAGGCCGAGGGCCTGCGGCGCGCCCATGCCATCCAGCCGCTCGACACGCTCGGGCTTCCCGACGCGGCACGCGGACGCATCGTCCTGCTGTCCATCGGCATGTCCAACACCACGCAGGAATACTCCGCCTTCACGGCGCTCGCCGACACCTTTGCGCTGCGCAACCCCCGGCTCGTGGTGGTCGATGGCGCACAGGGCGGGCAGACGGCCTCCATCATCCGGAACCCGTCCGCATCCTTCTGGAACGTGGTGGAACAGCGCCTGCGCAGTGCCGGCGTCTCTTCACGGCAGGTGCAGGCGGTCTGGCTCAAGGAGGCGAACGCCGGTCCCACGATGTCGTTCCCCGGGCATGCCCTCGAGCTGCGCGACGACCTCGCCGCCATCTGCCGCCTCCTGCCGCAGAAGTTCCCCAACGTGCAGCTCACCCACCTTTCAAGCAGGACCTATGGTGGTTACGCCACCACCACGCTCAACCCCGAACCCTACGCGTATGAATCGGGCTTCTCCGTGCAGTGGCTCATCCGCGCACAGATCGATGGGGACACGGCGCTGGCATACGGAACCACACCGCCTCGCGCTCCATGGCTGGCATGGGGACCCTACCTCTGGGCTTCCGGCGCAACCCCGCGCGCCGACGGGCTGGTGTGGCTGCCGGGCGACTGTGGCAGCGACGGCACGCATCCGTCCACCTCGGGACGGCTCAAGGTCGCGACCCTGCTGCTCGACTTCTACCGCAGCGATCCGACGGCGACCCCGTGGTTCGTGCAGCCTGTGACGGAGGTGGAGGTGCCGGGGGCGGCGCCTGCCGGCTCCGAGCTCGGCGTCTCACCCAATCCGATTGTCGGATCCGCCATCGTGGCCTTCCGGATGCGCGATGCCGGCACGGCCCGCCTCGATGTGGTGGACATCCTCGGCCGCTGCGTTGCGACGCTCCTCGACGGCCGGCAGGAGCCGGGGGTGGTGCGCGTCCCCTGCAATGCACGCGCGCTGGGCCTGGCCCCCGGCGTGCACCTGATCCGGCTCACGACTGCGCAGGGCATGGACATGGTGAGGCTCGTGGTGCAGTGAGCCCACCAGCAGAGCGTCTGCGCGTGAGGCTGACGGTGACGGAAGCGATCCGGCGCTGGTTCGACGGGCTTTTTTCCCATATTGCAGCATTGCAGACCGTGCTTGTCGATCCATCCTCACCGCCCCATGTCCGAACCGGCCCTCCCTGAACACCCTGTCTCCACGTCCATCAGCGCGGTGGAGAACGCCCTGCGTGAAAGCGAGGAGCGCTACCGCACGCTGGTGGAATCCTCGCCCGATGCCATCATCATCGTGGCCGACGGCCTCATCCGCTATGGCAACCGCGCGGCGGCCGCCATCTTCGGACAGGAGCTGCCCGAGGCGATCCTTGGCGCCACGGTGCACGACGTCACCACCTGGTCCGCGGCGGAGGGCACGAGACTTTCGCGCATCGATGGATACTGGGACGGGCCCTCCCACACCTATCCCGAGGCTGGCGAGACGGCGCTGCTGGCGACGATGGAGGATGTGATCGAGAACTCCGCGCGTGAGATCGACACGCTCTTTGTGGCGGAGAACCGGGACGGGGTGCGGTACTTCGAGGCGCGTGCGGTGCCGATGCGCTGGAATGGAAGCGATGCGATGCAGTTCTCCATCCGTGATGTGACTGCATTCAAGACGGTGGAGCGGCAGTTGCAGGAATCGGGGGAAAGGTTGAAGAGTTTGTCGCGCCAGCTCATCATGGCGCAGGAGCGCGAGCGGCGCGCTTTGGCGGTCGAGCTTCACGACCAGGCCGGGCAGGCCATCGTGATGGTGATGCTGCACCTGCAGTCCATCCTTGCCGTCACCACCACGCCGGCGGTGGTGGAGGAGGTGCATGCGATGCAGGCCCTCGTGGAGCACTACACGGAGATGCTGCGGGACATGTCGCACGAACTGCGGCCCTCGATGCTCGACGACCTCGGGCTCGTGCCCACGCTGGAATGGTACATCGAAAAGATCAACGCACGCAGCGACACGGAGGTGCAGTTCCTCCATGCCCCCCTGCGCCGTCCGCTGCCGCCCGAGGTGGAGATCGCCTGCTTCCGCATCGCGCAGGAGGCGCTCACCAACGTGATGAAGCACGCCCATGCGGGGGCGGCCGTGGTGGAGCTGGACCTGAAGCCCGACCGGCTCACGTTGTCCATCCGTGACGACGGTCGGGGATTCGACGTCACCTCCATGCAGTCGGCCGCCGTGCGCGGGCGCAGCATGGGGCTGCTCGGCATGCAGGAGCGGTCGGAGCTGGCATGCGGCACCCTCGTGATCACCTCCGAACCGGACGCGGGGACGGAGGTGGAGGTTGTGTTCCCGCTGTCGGGGGAGGACGGTCCATGAGTCGCACACGTGTGCTGCTGGTGGATGACCACGCCCTGTTCCGCGCGGGGCTGCGTTCCCTCCTGGCGCAGATGCCGGGGGTGGAGGTGGTGGGGGAGGCCTGCAATGGCCGGGATGCGCTCGCCATGGTGGAGCGCGACCGCCCCGACGTTGTGCTCATGGACATCGCGATGGCCGAGCTCAACGGCATCGATGCCGTGCTCCTCTTGAAGCAGCACGCACCGGACACCCGCACCATCATTCTCTCGATGCACGCGACGCGACAGTATGTGCTGCGCGCGCTGGAGGCGGGCGCGGCAGGGTACCTGCTGAAGGATGCCGCGCTGACCGAGCTGGAGGATGCGATACGCGCCGTGTCGGATGGCCGAACGTGGCTGTCGCCACGCGTGTCGGGCTTCGTGGTGGACGAGCTCCGGCAGCGCCTGAGCGGTGCCGCCATTGCCGAGGAGTCGGCACGCGAACCGCTGGAGGAGCTCACGGTGCGCCAGCGCGAGGTGCTTCAGCTCATCGCCGAGGGCTGCTCCACCAAGGAGATCGCCCAGCGGCTCAATGTCAGCGTGAAGACCGCCGACGTCCACCGCACGCAGCTCATGAAACGCCTCGACATCCACGACATCGCCGGACTGGTGCGCTATGCCATCCGCGTCGGACTCGTGGATCCGAGCGTCTGATCAGATTCCCATCCACAAGCATGCACGGGTGAAACGCATCGTCCCACGCAACGCGCGGGGATGACGCGGCAGGCACCCTCATCGCATTGCACCGGTCATCGTGCGGGGGGGCATCGCGCCGTGGTCTGGCGCCTGGGGCGAAACGAAGAGATGCGTCCCGGTGATGCGGAGCGATCCGGTGTCGGCCTAAGGTCTTTTCCCTCCAAGAATCGGGAAACATCCTAATGTTCCGCCGTTCATGAAAGTCGTTGATTTGTGTCGCAGATGGAGAATGACACATGACACCGACACGCCTGTTTCTCATTGATGACAATGCCCTTTTTCTGGAGCGCCTGACAGCCCTCCTGCAGCATCAGCCCTGCCTGGAGATCGTTGGTCAGGCGTTGTCCGGACCCGACGCACTCGACCTGCTGCCGCGTATCAGGACGGACCTTGTCCTGCTCGACGTCTCCATGCCGGTGATGAACGGCTTCGACACCCTGCGGTGCATTCGTGCGCTTCTTCCCGCACAGCGCGTCGCGATGATGTCCATGCACGACGACCACGCCTATCGCGATGCGTCGGAACGCGCGGGGGCGGCCGGTTTCATCAGCAAGGCCCATCTGTTGCCACAACTTCTTTCCCTCCTTGACCGCATGGAGGGGCAGGCTCCCATGGTGGAGGATGTCTCCACGAACCATGACGCAGCACCCAACACACTTCACCCACAATAGCGCAGCCGGATCGCGCACAAACCGGTACATCATGCATCACCCCCCCATTTCCTCCCGCGTGATGGCCGCCGCCCTGATGGCGGTGGCATCACTCCTTCTGACGGCCTGCGGCAGCAACCCCGACGCCAAGGTTGGCAGCACGGCCTGTGACGTCCTCGTCGTCCGTGCGGACACGGCCGACGTCTCCGGCAGTTCCGTCTACAGCGGCACCATCGAGGCCTCCGAATCGCTTCCCCTGAGCTTCTCCCTGCCGGGCACGGTGTCCCAGGTGCTCGTGAGCGAGGGGCAGGCCGTGCATCGCGGCCAGCTCCTCGCAGTGATGGATCCCACGTCCTACAAGAACACCAACGACATGATGCAGGCGGCGCTCCAGCGCGCCGAGGATGCCCACCGCCGCATTGCTCCGATGCATGACAACGGCACCATCCCCGAGATCAAGTTCACCGAGGTGCAGACGGCGCTGGCCCAGGCCCAGGCCTCCGCAGCCATCGCGAAGAAGAACCTCGACGACTGCCGCCTCGTGGCCACCTGCGACGGCTTTGTCGGCAGACGCTCGATCGATCCCGGCATGACGGCCGTCCCCGGCCTTTCGACCATCACCATCGTCCGGCTTGGACGCGTGCATGCCCGCGTTCCGGTGCCGGAGAATGACATCGCGGGGATCACCCGGGGCCGTCGGGCGCAGGTCACCATCGGCGCTCTCGGGCGGACGGTGGAAGGCATGGTGGAGGATGTGGGCGTTGTGGCCGATCCACTGGCGCACACCTACGCCATCACCATCGCCATCGACAACCCGCGACACGAGCTGCGGCCGGGCATGGTGTGCTCGGCGACGGTGGAGACCGCCGCGCGGCACCGGGGCATCACCGTCCCCGCACGCGCAGTCATTGTGGATGATGCCGGCGAGTCGGTGGTCTACGTCGTGGACGCGGGCGCCGACCGTGCGCGCCGCGTCGTGGTCCGCACCGGGCGGCTCGTGAACGACCGCGTGGAGATCGTGGAGGGTCTCACAGGCGGTGAGCTGGTGGTGGTGGCCGGGCAGCACAAACTCATCCCCGATGCCCCCGTCCGGGTCGTTGCACACTGATCCACGGGAGCCATCATGAAACGCCATTTCACCATACTCGAAACGCTCCTGCGCTACCGGCAGATCATGTTCATCCTCGTGGGCACGGCGGTGGCCTTCGGCGTGGTGGCCCTGGTCGTCATGCCGCGCGATGAGTACCCGGAGTTCACCATCCGGCAGGGTCTCATCATCGGCGTGATGCCCGGCGCATCATCGGAACAGGTGGAGGAACAGCTCACCACCAAGGTGGAGAACTACCTCTTCCAGTACAAATCGGTCAACCGTGCCAAGACGTACTCGGTGTCGAAGGAGAACGTCATGGTGGTCTATGTGGATGTCTCGAGCTCCGAGAAGGACCCCGACGCCTTCTGGGCCAAGCTTCGTCACGGGCTCAATGAGCTCAAGTCGCAGCTTCCATCGAGCGTCATGTCCCTCACTGCGGACAACGACTTCGGCAACACCTCGGCGCTGCTCATCGCCGTGGAGTCCGACACGCGCTCGTACCGCGAGTTGGAGAACTACATCACGGAGTTCGAGAACGACGTCCGCCGCGTGCCCTCGGTGTCGCGTGTCAAGCACTACGGTCTCCAGAAGGAGCAGATCAGCGTGTACATCGACGAGGCCCGTCTGGCGACGTACGCGATCAAGCCCATCGTGGTCATGGCCGCGCTCAAACCGCAGGGCGCCATCGGCTTCGCCGGCGAGGTGGACGACGGCAGCACGGTGCGCCCCATCCACATCCCGTCCACCTTCGCCTCCGAGGAGGATGTGGCGAACCAGATCGTGTACAGCGATCCGCTGGGCAATGCGATCCGCGTGCGTGACGTGGCCCGCGTGGTGCGGGAGTACCCGGAGGAGGAATCCTTCATCCGCTCCAACGGCCACCGCTGCGTGGTCGTGTCCCTCGAGATGATGCCCGGCAACAACATCGTCCGTTTTGGTGACGAGGTGCAGAGCGCCGTCCAGCGCTTCTCCGCATCGCTGCCGCAGGATGTGACCATGGCCACCATCACCGACATGCCGTCGGTGGTGAGCACGGCGATCCGCGACTTCCTCAAGGAGTTCGGCATCGCCATCGTGGTCGTCATCCTCGTGACCATGCTGCTGCTGCCACGCCGCGTCGCCCTCGTGGCGGCGTCCTCCATCCCGGTCTCCATCCTCATCACGCTCGGCATCATGTGGATGGTGGGCATCAGCCTCCAGACCGTGTCCCTCGCCGTGCTCATCGTGGTGCTCGGCATGGTGGTCGACAACGCCATCGTCATCGTGGACAGCTACGTCGACAAACTCGATCACGACATCACGCCGCAGGAGGCGGCGTCCTCAAGCGTGCACGAGCTGTTCGGATCGGTCTTCTCCGCCACACTCATCATCATCGTGTCCTTCGCCCCGATCCCGTACTTCATGGGCGGGACGGGGGGCGACTTCACGTCCTCCATCCCGAGCACCATCAGCATCGCCCTCGGCATCTCGCTGCTCGTGGCCGTGCTCGTCGTCCCGGTGCTGTGCTTCATCTTCATCAAGGCGGGCATACGCCGGCCCGACAAAGCCACCTCACGCCCGTCATTCCTCGACCGCATGCAGGCGGGCTACGACGCGCTCATTGCAGCATCCTTCCGCAACAAGAGGACGGTGGTGCTGATCGGCGCGGCATCCTTCATCGTCGGCCTCCTGCTGCTGGGCACGCTGCCGCAGCAGTCCTTCCCGAAGATCGAGCGCAACCAGTTCGCCGTGGAGGTGACACTCCCGACAGGAAGCTCGTTGACGCAGACGGACCGCGTGTTGAAAACGCTTGAGGACACACTGCTCCGGGAGCCGAAGGTGAAGCTCGTCACCGCCTTCGTCGGGACATCGTCCCCGCGCTTCCAATCCCTCTACGCCCCGAAATTCCCGGCGAAGAGCTACGGGCAGCTCGTGGTGGTGACGGAATCCAACGAGGCGACGGTCGAGATTCTCGATCGCTACGGTGACAGCCTCACCAACCTCAACGGCCTCGCCTCGATCAAGTGGAAGCAGCTCGAGATGTCGCCCTCGAAGGCGCCCATCGAGGTGCGCATCTCAGGGGACAGCATCCCCGAGCTCAAGCGCATCGCCGCAGAGGTGTCGGACATCCTGCGCGCGGAGGCGGGCGTCACCTGGGTCCGCAATGATTACTGGCAGCCGCTGCAGTCCATCGATGTGATGGTGAAGAGTGACGAGGCCTCGCGGCTCGGCTACTCCGGGGGGCTGCTGACATGGTCCCTCATGTCCGGGACGCGCGGGCTCCCCGTCGGCACGGTGTGGGAGGGTGACTATCCGCTCGACGTGCAGCTCCGCATCGACCGGCCACGTGATGTGACGGTGGAGGACCTGCAGAACCAGTACGTCACCTCGCCCATGCTTGTCTCCTCGGTGCAGCTCCGTCAGCTCGCCACGCTGCAGCCGGGGTGGACGGAGGGCGAGATCGTCCGTCGCAACGGTGTGCGCACACTCACGGTGAGCGCCGATGTGGAGCGCGGCCGCTATTCCGCGGACATCCTGTCGAAGGTGAAGTCCCGCATCGATGCCATCCCGCTTCCCGACCGGATGCACATCGAACACGGAGGCGACTACTCGGACTCGAAGGAGAACATCACACCGATGTATTACTCGCTCGCCTTCAGCGTGGTGGTGATCTTCATCATCCTCATGTTCCAGTTCCGTTCCATCAAGACCTCGCTGCTCATCATGGGCACGCTTCCGCTGAGCATCTTCGGGGCGGCGGTGGGCGTGGCGGTGACGGGCTACCCCTTCAGCACGACGGCCTTCATCGGGCTCATCGGGTTGCTGGGCATCGTGGTCCGCAACGGGATCATCTATGTGTCGTTTGCCGAGGAGCTGCGGAACAGCCACGGCTATTCACTGCTCGATGCCGCCATCGCGGCAGCGCGTCGGCGCATGCGCCCGATCTTCCTCACCTCGGCGGCCGCGGCCATGGGCGTCGTGCCCATGATCATGAGCCGCTCGTCGCTGTGGGGGCCGCTGGGCTCCGTGGTGTGTTTCGGCCTCATCTTCGGGATGATGCTCTCGCTCCTCGTGATGCCCGTGTTGTACCATCTCTTCCATCGCAGGGATTTCGAATCGGTCCAGGAGGTGCCAGGACTATGACCACCCGATCCATCCACCTTGTGCTGGCGCTGCTGCTGGCCGCTGCATCCGTCCAGGCGCAGACCACCATGACGCTTGACCGCTGCCGCACCCTTGCGCTGGAGAACAACGCCGCCTCACGGAACAGCGCACTCGAGCGCTCCGTTGCCCACCAGGTCCGTCAGGAGGCGCTCACGAAGTACTTCCCGTCGATCAGCGCGGGCGGCCTGCTGTTCCGCGCCGCCGATCCCCTGATGGAGATGGCCACGAAGGGCGGCAACCTGCCGGTCTACGACGGACACCCCATCAACATCCCGAAGGCCACGCAGTTCGCCTACATGCCGGCATCCACCATGGGGCTGTTGTCGGATGGGGCCTTCGGTTTCATCACCGCAGTGCAGCCCGTGTTCGCCGGGGGACGCATCATCACCGGCAACACCCCTGCCTCCCTCGGAGAGGACGCACAGGACCTGCAGCAGAGCATCGTGCGCAACCGGATCCTGATCGCCACCGACCGGCAGTACTGGCAGCTCGTGAGCCTGCTCGAGAAGCGCACCACCGTGGGCCGCTTCATCACCCTGCTCGACGGCGTCGTGCGCCAGGTGCAGGACGCGGTGACCTCCGGACTCACAACGCGGAACGATCTCCTCAAGGTGCGCGTGAAGCGCAGCGAGATGGAGCTCACCCGCTCCAAGCTCGAGAACGGCATCACCCTTGCCCGCATGGCCTTCTGCCAGCATCTCGGCATCCCCTTCGATTCCACCCTCGTGCCCGCCGACACCCTGTCGGCGCTCGACGGACCGGAGACCCACCAGGTCGACATCCCGGACGCGCTGACACGGCGCCCAGAGCATGCGCTGCTGGAGCTCTCCGTGCGCGCGGAGGAATTGAAGACGCGCATGGCCTGGGGCGAGAACCTGCCACAGCTCGCCGTGGGCGTGAGCGGCGTCCTGATGAAGATGGACGAAAGTGACGCGCGCACCGTGGGCATGGCCTTCGCCACGGTGCAGGTGCCCATCTCGTCGTGGTGGGGGGGAACGCATGCCATCGAGGCCTCGAACCTCCGTGAGGAGATCGCCCGCAGCGGCGCGCGGGAGAACAACGAGCTCATGCAGCTCCAGATGGAGAAGACGTGGCGCGATCTGGTGGATGCCCACACACGCGTGCGCCTTGCCGAGGAGGCCCGCGGGCAGGCGGAGGAGGCACTGCGCGAGAGCACCGACGGCCACACACACGGCCTGGTGACGCTCAACGATGTGCTCGAAGCGCAGGCGAGCCTGCAGAAGGCCTGCGACGAGCTCACCGAGGCACGCGCGGCCTACCGGACAACGGTGACGGAGTTCCACACCATGACCGGCAGATGATGACACACCGTGGTGACCGGGGGCTGTGAGGGGCTGCCGGTCGCCCGCCACGGATCGCGGTCCCGAACATGAGGAGATGGACGGGACCGCGTTTCCGTGATGTTGCTATTCGTCCTGCTTTTCGGAATATTCCGACCTGAAACCGCGCAATTCTCCCTCACCGGCCACCCCACAGATCGAGATTCCCATGAAACGCTCCATCCTGCTTCTGTCCGCCATTCTCCTGCTTCTCCCCTGTGTCGCCTCCGCACAGAACAACGTACAGGAACCATCCACCGGCAAGTGGTTCCCCGACATGGTCACCTGGAAACACGGTGGCAGGGACTACTATGCCCGGCTCACGGGGCTCGCGGTGCGCAAGAAGCTCATCATCAAGGTCTACGCCATCGCCCATTACCTCATGGACGCAGGCAAGGTCAACAAGTGGCAGGATGGCATCGGGCAGGTGATGTTCAACGGCAAGGCTAAGCGCATCGTCATGGACTTCGCCCGCGACGTGGATGTGCCCAAGATCCGCGACGCCTATCTCGACGGATTCAAGGAGAACCTGTCGGATGCGGAGTTCCGCAGCCTTCAGGGGCAGATCAACCAGTTCCTCGGCTACTTCAACAAGGACGTCAGGGAGAACGACAGATACATCCTCACCTGGCTGCCGGGCGGTGTGATCGTCGCCACGGTGCAGGGTGTGGAGAAACCCGCCATTCAAAACGAGGCCATGGCCAAGGCGCTGTGGAACATCTGGTTCGGGGATGATTCCATTGTGGACCGGGAGGATCTCGTCAAGCTCATGCTCACAAAGTGATGCGTGGTGATGCCGCCATCGGCGTCCTTCTCACTCATCCTGCCGGGCGATGATGCCACCGTCCGTCGTCGGCGTGCCGCCTGCCCGTCACTGCTGATCGATCATGCCCGAGTGGCGATCACCACCGTGTCTCCGCATCCATAGTTGCGTCCATGCCTGATGCGCTCGATCAGGAAGGCGAGCGCCCTCCACGGATTGCGCCGCGGCATGCGCCGGCGTGTGTCGCGGTCCAGTCCCGCCATGGTGACGTCAAAGCCCGCCGTGGCGAGCATCTGCCGCAGGAGGGCCTCCGGGTAGGGGCGCACATGCGTCACATCGAGCCAGAAGTACTCGCCGCCCACGATGGGGTCGCGGAACGTGGGGGTGATGATGATGAGCCGCCCGGCGTCGACGAGTGCGGCGTGGATGGCATGGAGCAGCGCCATCAGATCCTGCGGTGCCAGATGCTCCACGATGTGGCTGCAGAACACCCCATCGTAGCGATCCGTGCATCGGTCGAGGAAGTCCTCAAGCCCGCTGTGGACGGCTTCCAGGCCCTTCGCCGCGCAGATGCCGGCCATGCGCCCGCTGCTGTCGACACCGAGGCCGTGCACGCCGCGCTCGCGCAGCAGCCCGAGGAAGGCGCCGCTGCCGCAGCCGAGGTCGAGCACGCGCTGTCCCGGTGTGAACATCGCAGCATATTTCGCCTGATACCGGCGCGAGTAGTCGTCGCCGCCCGCGAAGGCGTTGAAGTCGTAGTCATCCATCATGCCGCACGCTCCGATGGCGCCGGCCGCGGGCCCCAGCGCGCCTCGATCCATGCGGCCAGGGCGAAGGTGAGCAGCATGAACACCGCCCCGCCGAGAAGATCCACCACGTAGTGATAGCGCAGGTAGACGGTGCCGATGATGAGCAGGGATCCGATCACCCCGAGCACCCAGCGCGTCCGCGCGCGATGGAGAAAGGCGAGCACCATGACGATGAGCGTGATCTGTGTGTGGCCGCTGGGGAACACATCGCGCTGCACCACGGCCGCCGCGTCCGGCGTGGTGGATGTGATCGACTCGCCGGCATTGGTGATGTCGCGGAGGACGGGGGTGACGACGAGGCCCGGGAGCTCCTGCTCCAGCGTGGTGAACTCGTGGAGTGTGAAGCGGGGGCCGATGGCGGGGAGGGCGAGGTAGCCGATGTAGGAAAGGTAGAAGCCGAGGATGACGGTGAAGACCATGCGCATGTACGCCCGCATGTCGCCACGGCGGTAGAGATCGAGTCCGAGAATGAAGGGGAGGAGGTAGTAGCTCGAGTAGGAGAGCTGGAGGATCTCCGTCACCACAGGGTGGGCGAAGCGCAGCAGCCACAGCGTGGGGTCGACACCGAAGAGCGCCCGATCCGCGGCGATGAGCAGCCAGTCGAAGTCCACCGGGTGGATGGCGGGCACCAGGTGGTACATCTCCTTGAAGGCGACCGGGATGCAGGTCATCATGATCCACCCGTGGACAAAGCCGCGGAAGTCCCTGCCGGGGCCCCGCGTTCCGCGTTCACGTCCGCGCGCCAGGATGATGACGAGGGCGATGATGCCGGCATTGAGCAGGGTGAAGGCCCACCACAGGGGGATGCTCTGCCACCACCCGAGCATGCCGATGGTGAGCAGGAGAAAGAAGAGGATGTTGATGCGTTCCGTGGGTCCGAGGGCGTGGAGGATGCGTTTCATGCAGGAAAGATAGGGAATTTCGGGAACACTGGAAGAGGATGACGGCTCCATGCACCGCGTGGACAGGTGAGGAGTGGCGCGTCACATTGTCAAATCCGGCGGGCATCTCTATCTTTGTCACTGCGTCCGAGTGCATCCACCACGCCACCCCATCCTCATGAAATCCGAAGATCTTTCCCGTCGTTCCTTCCTGACCCGCATCGGCCGGGCGGCCGCGGTCTCCGCCGTGGCGACCTCCGTGGGATTCGCCTTCCATCGTGATGCATTGAACCCGTTCGCCGGCCAGCCCGGTGGTGACACCCCCGTGGTGCGCGATCTCCGCGTGCCCGGTGCACCGAAGAAGCTCGTGGTTGTGCGCGGCGACGATCCCGCGCGCATGACTGATGCGGCACTCGCCGAGCTCGGGGGCATGGGGACCTTCATCAGCAGCGGAGATCGCGTCGTGATCAAGCCGAACATTGGCTGGGACCGTCTGCCCGAGCAGGCGGCCAACACGAACCCCGCCGTGGTGGCAGCCGTGGTGCGGGCCTGCCTCGCAGCCGGCGCCGCATCGGTGCTCGTGACCGACGTGAGCTGCAACGAGAGCCGCCGGTGCTTCGCACGCAGCGGCATCGAGGCGGCGGCCATCGAGGCGGGCGCCAGCGTGGAGATCGCCACCGATGCGCGTTTCGCCTCAACGAACATGGGCGGCGGGGTGCTCGGCACGCAGAAGGTGTACATGCCCTTCCTGGAAGCGGACAAGGTGATCAACGTTCCCATCGCCAAGCATCACTCCCTCACCGGTGCCACACTCGCGATGAAGAACCTCTACGGCATCATCGGTGGCAACCGCAGCCGCCTGCATCAGAACATCCACACCTCGCTTGCCGACCTCGGCAGCTTCCTCCGCCCCACGCTCACCATCCTCGATGCCTGGCGCGTCCTGCGGCGCAACGGCCCGCAGGGCGGGAACCTGGCCGATGTGGAGGAGATGCGCATGCTCATCGCCTCGCCCGATCCCGTTGCGGTGGATGCCTGGGCGGGTGAAACCATCTTCGGCCTCGGCCCGGACAGTCTCGGGCATCTCGCACTCTGCGCCGATCGCGGCCTCGGGACGATGAACCATGCCGCCCTCGAGCTGCGCGAACTCACCATCTGACAGCGTCCACGGCACCTCATGAACACGTACTCCACGTATCGCCGGCTTCGCTGGGCTCGGCGCATCTCGCAGGCCGCCTTCCTGTTGTTCTTCATCGTCCTGCTTCTCCACACGAACTTCGTCAACCCCTCCACGGCGCCCTCGGCGTCGTCGCCGAAGCTGCCGGTCGGGTTCTTCCTCGAGATCGATCCGCTCAACGCCATCGCGAGTCTGCTTTCGACGCATGTGCTGTACCGCAACCTGCTCTGGGCGCTCGCGCTCATCGTGGCCACCATCTTCTTCGGGCGCTTCTTCTGCGGCTGGGTCTGCCCCATGGGCACCATCAACCAGGCGGTGAGTCATCTCAACCGGCGTGCCAGGAAGAAGCGGCAGACCATCGAAGCCAACCGGTATCGGCCCTACCAGAAGTGGAAGTACATCATTCTCCTGGTGTTTCTCGGGGCCTCGCTCTTCACCTCGCTTCATGTGGGGCTCATGGATCCCATCGCCCTGCTCTCGCGCTCCATGGCGCTGGTGGTGGTGCCGGCCTACAACGTCACGCTCCAGGCGATGATCGGCGCGATCAGCACAGTGGGTGGGGGCTTCCTGGAGGCACCGCTCTCGCTGATCGGCACCGTTCTCCACGTTCTCACCACGCGCGGCGACCCTGCAGTGTACCAGGACGCGCTGCTCATCGGCGCCATCTTCATCGGCATCCTCGTCGCCAACCGCTTCATCACCCGCTTCTGGTGTCGCGGACTGTGCCCGCTCGGCGCGTTGCTCGGTGTCTTCGCCCGCTTCTCCATCTTCGGACTTCACAAGCACGAGTCCAACTGCACCCAGTGCGGGCTGTGCGCCCTCGAATGCCAGGGTGGTGACGATCCGCAGCCAGGCCGCGTCTGGCAGCAGCAGGAGTGCCACCTGTGCCTCAATTGTGTCGGCAGCTGTCCGGAGATGGGCCTGGAGTTCCGCTTCAATCCGTCGCGGAAGGAGACGGCCGTGGCGCCCGACATCCCGCGCCGCATGGTGCTCGCCTCGCTGGCCACAGGCGCGGCCATGGTGCCCATCATGCGCGCCACACCGCTGCTCGGCCGTGGCAACGACCCCGGTCTGGTCCGCCCCCCGGGGGCGGTGGAGGAACGGGACTTTCTTGCGCGCTGCATCCGCTGTGGTGAGTGCATGAACGTGTGCCCCAACAATGCCCTGCATCCCACCTTCCTCCAGGCCGGACTGGAGGGGGTGTGGTCGCCCGTGCTCATCCCGCGCATCGGGTACTGCGATCCAAGCTGCGTGCAGTGCAGCCACATCTGCCCCACGGGCGCCATCGACGAGATCGCCGAGACCGAGAAGGCCTGGGTGCCGATGAAGGGCCAGGCGAAGACGGCGGGGCCGCCCATCCGCATCGGAACTGCATTCTACGACCTCGGGCGCTGCCTTCCCTGGGCCATGGCCACACAGTGCATCGTGTGCGAGGAGTGGTGCCCCGTCTCCCCGAAGGCCATCTGGTTCGAGGAGGTGGAGGTGGTCAACCGGGAGGGCGACCTGGTGCAGCTCAAGCGTCCGCATGTGGACCCGTCGCTGTGTGTCGGATGCGGCGCATGCAGCTATGCCTGCCCCGTGAAGGGCGAGCCCGCCATCGTGGTCCGCAGCGTGGGGGAGACGCGCAACCCGGCAAATACAATCGTGCTCGAAAAGACGTCGAGCCCCGCAACCTGACACAATCGAGGTGTGAATGGACTGGTACATCCCCTGGGTACAGCAGAACCCCCTGACATCGGCGGCAATCCAATTCGGCATTCTGGGAACGCTCGGCGAGTTCGTCTCGCAGTATGTGCGGACACGGAAGCTCGCCATGTTCTGCACGTTTCTCGAACTGCTTGGCAAGATCCTCGCCTGGGCCTTGCTCGGCATCATCATCAAGTACGGCTTCACGGGGATGAAGGGCTTCCTCGAAGCGCTCATCACCAAAGGACTCCTGCCGGGCGCGTTCAATGGTGCGTTTCTCCACGCCTTCGCACTTTCCACCTTCACCAACGTCCTCTTCGGACCGCAGATGATGGCCTTCCACCGCGTGGAGGACAACCTGATTCTGCGTGAATGGAGCTTTGCCGGCCTCACCAATGCATGGAAGACGCTGGTGTGGTTCTGGATCCCCGCCCACACTGTCACCTTTCTCCTGCCGCCGGATTATCAGATCGGCCTCGCTGCAGCATGGTCGCTGGTGCTTGGTCTGATCATGGGCCTTTCGCGCAAGAGGAAATGACCGACGACCGCCTTCACCCCACACACATCACAAGACCCCGTGCCTGCATGACCCGCAACCACCGACACTCACCGCGCATCACCACCATCACCCATCGTGCAGTCAGCACCTTTCTTCTTGTGCTGGCGCTGCACATCACCACGGCAACAGCGGCCGACATCTTGTCGCTGCTGCCGAAGAGCAACGAGGTTGCCGGATGGGCGGCCACGGAGAAGCCGCGGAAATACGTGTCCCAGCAATTGTGGGAATACATCGACGGCGGTGCTGATGTATACCTCGATTTCGGTTTCCGACAGGTGGCCACGGTGGATCTGGAATCCAAGGGCAGGCGCATCACGGTGGATGTGTTTGAAATGGGATCTGTGGACGATGCCTTCGGGATCTATGCATCCGAACGTTCGCCGAGCGAGAATTTCCTCACGATCGGGGTGGAGGGATACCTGAGCGGTTCGTCACTCATCTTCTACCAGGACAGGTATTACGTGAAGGTGAACGGATCGTCGACGGACGGCACGGTCCGCAACGCAGTGCAGCAGGTGGCGAAGGGTGTGTCGGCGCGCATCGGCGGCACGCGCAAGCCGCCGGCCGTGCTGGGGATGTTCCCCACGAAGGGGCGGATGAAGCACAGTGAAACGCGGGCTCATGCATCCTTTCTCGGGCAGAAGACGATGAAGGGCACCTTTGCCACGGAGTACTCCATGCAGGGGCGGAAGATGACCGCCTTCATCCTGGTCACACCCTCGGCAACCAACGCCGCGGCGCGTGTCAAGCAGTTCAAGACCGTGCTTTCCGCGGCTGGCAGCATCGACGATGCAGTGAAGACCATCGGGGCCGACGCCTTTGCGACAGGGCGGCACAGCACGGCCCGCGAGCTCGTGATCGCCTGCAAGGGGCGGTACGTCTTCGGGCTCTATCCCGCCACCTCCGCCAGAGGGAGGTTCAACATGCGCGACAGGATCGCGGCCGTTCCGGCG
>CAYUYM010000026.1:0-6146 GCA_964449305.1 uncultured Chromatiales bacterium
CACGGCCGCCTACTTTGGAAACGGGACCATCTTCGTCAACGACCCCGAGGGCGCAGGATTCAATCGCATCTTCAACAGCGGCCTCAGTTACAACAAGGGATCCTGGATCGTCCACATGCTGCGCCATGTGGTTGGTGACACGCATTTCTTCAGTGCCGTCCGCAAGTACCTCGGCGGCACGGAGTCCGCGAACTACCGCAGCGTGGTGACGAAGGATTTCCAGGGTTTTCTGGAGGCGGAGAGCGGCATGAACCTCGAGACCTTCTTCCAGAACTGGATCTACGGAGAGTACTTCCCCACCTACAGGTACGGATGGAAGGACTCCCTTGTCAGCGGAAGGCACCTGGTGACACTCACCATCCGGCAGTTGGAGTCGCCTGCGACGCAGATCTTCGACATGCCCATCGACATCACCTTCCGCCACGCTGGTGGCGACACCACCATCGTGATCCGGAACAACCAGCGCGAACAGGCGTACCAGTTCACCTTCGACATGAAGATCACCGGCATCCAGCTCGACAGGGACGAGTGGATCCTGAAGCGGGTTGTGAGCGATGCGACACTCGACGAGGGGCTCCTCCTCGTCAATGGCGTGGACTGGGATGTGTCGGCATACACGGACGACATCAAGGCCGCATATGCGGACTCCACCTTCACCGGCACACATGACTACCGTTTCTGGGACATCTTCCCGAACCCTGCAGTGGGGTACCCGCCCAACGTCACTCCCTACGGCATCGGCAACATCCCCGCCGATGAGATCGGACGCTACTGCACCATCGTCTGGATCGCGAATTCCTACAATGGTGACAATGCCATCTGGCAGAACGCCATGCTCTGGGACTACATCTCCCAGGGTGGAAACGTCATCCTCCTGACACGCATGGGACACACCTTCATCACCGGGGACATGCAGCGTTTCCTCGGCGTCTCCTGGTTGCCGGACAACACCGGACAGCCGCTTGAATGCCGCGCCGCCCGCGCCGACCTGGTCGACATGGATCTCACCGGCGAACAGACCCTGGTGACACCGGTGGCCACCACACTCACCCGCCCGGAGAACGAGCTTCTCTTCACCGACAGCAAGGCCTACAATCCTCCGCGCGGTCTTGGTGTACGCGCCATGCCGCAGGTGATCGACGGGCGCACCACCGGCCAGATGGTGTACATCGCCCTGCGCCCCTACCGCATCCGCAGGCCGCAGCTCAAGCAGAACATGCAGAAGTTCCTCGATGCCATCGTCTGCAGCAACTCGCCCAGCGGCATTGGCGAACCACCCGCGGCAACCCGCGATCTCCGGCTCGGTCAGAACTATCCGAATCCCGTGGAGCGCACCGCTTCCACCATGATAAGCTTCGACCTCGACGCAACGACGTCCGTACCGATCGCCCTGAGACTCTTCGATGCCCTCGGCCGCGAGGTGCGCACCATCGATGCAGGCGTGCGGCACGTGGGGCACCATGTGGTCACACTGCCGGTGGATGGCCTGCCCGCAGGTGTATACACCTACCAGATCGTCGCCGGATCGTCGAAGGCGGAACGACGGTTGGTCGTGATTGAGTAGCGCGGACCGGACATTCGATGTGAACGATCAGGGGCTGCCTCATGGCAGCCCCTGATTCATGGCGTCGTGTGCCCGTGGTGTGTGAAAGCGGCCGGTGTCCGGCCCGTCATCACCTAGCGACCGATGCTGAGAATCTTGTATTCCAGCGACCCTGCGGGAACCTGGATCTTGACGACATCGCCGATCTTCTTCTTGAGAAGCGCCTTGCCAATGGGGGAGCTCACTGAGATCTTGCCCTGATCGTAGTCCGCCTCCTCCTGGGACACCAGCGTATAAGTGCACTGCTCGCCGGTCTTTGTGTCCTCCACGGTCACCTTGGACAGGATGTACACGGCATCGGTGGGCAGGTCCTTCGTATCGATGATGCGCGCATGGGCAAGCGACAGTTCCAGCTTCTGGATGCGAAGCTCAAACAACCCCTGCTCCTCCTTGGCAGCATCATACTCGGCATTCTCCGACAGATCGCCATGCGACCGTGCCTCGGCGATCTTCTGCGCGATCTCCGCCCTCCCCCTGCTCTTCATCTCATGCAATTGCTGCTCGAGCTCTCGCATGCGTTCCTTGGTCAAATACACCGTGCTCGAATCCACGACTCATCTCCGCGCCGTTTGTGGGTGAACAAAAAAAATATAGCCAGGTATTCTGCCGGGCAGACTGGCTATGACGAACGCAAGCTACGGATTTGTTCGCGGTTTGTCAACCGCGTTCGTTCGAGCGGCTGATTTTTTCCTGCTTGGTGAGGATGAGGTGGCCAAGCTTGTCGCGCTTCGTTTTCAGATAGAACTCGTTGATGCCGTTGGGGCGCACCTCGATCGGGACTCGTTCGGTGATCTCCAGGCCGTAGCTCTGCAGTCCGACGATCTTCTTCGGGTTGTTCGTGATGAGCCGCATCTTGCGGATGCCAAGGTCGCGGAGGATCTGCGCACCGATGCCGTAGTCGCGCAGGTCGTCGCGGAAGCCGAGGTGGATGTTCGCCTCCACCGTGTCCATCCCGTCATCCTGCAGGTTGTAGGCCTTGAGCTTGTTGGCAAGGCCGATGCCGCGCCCTTCCTGGCGCATGTACAGCACCACACCGCGGCCCGCGGCTTCCACCATGCGCATGGAGGAGTTGAGCTGGTCCTTGCAGTCGCAGCGCAGCGAGCCGAAGGTGTCGCCCGTGAGGCATTCCGAATGGACGCGGACAAGCACGGGATCAGGCCCGGTCACGTCACCCTTCACCAGGGCGAGATGTTCCTTGTTCTCGAGCGTGTCCTCATACATGTGCACACGGAAATCCCCGTACCGCGTCGGCAGGTGCGTTTCGGTCACCTTCCTGATCAGCTTGTCCTTGATGATGCGGTAGGCGATGAGGTCCTGCACCGAGATGATGCGCAGGTTCTGCTGGCGGGCGATGGTCATCAATTCAGGCAGCCGGGCCATCGAGCCATCCTCCTTGAGGATCTCACAGAGGACGCCCACAGGCGAAAGGCCGGCGAGCCGACACAGGTCGATCACGGCTTCCGTGTGACCGGCACGCCGCAGCACACCACCGGACACAGCCTTCAGCGGAAAGATGTGTCCCGGGCGGGCAAGATCGTCCGGTGTGGTGGAGGGATCGGCCAGCGAGCGGAGGGTCGCCGCACGGTCGGCGGCAGAGATCCCGGTGGTGGTCCCATGGATGTAGTCCACCGTCACGGTGAAGTTCGTCCCATGCAGTGCGGTGTTGGATTCCACCATCATCTCGAGCTGGAGCGCTGCCATGCGCTCCTCGGTCAACGGAGCACACACCATCCCGCGGCCCTCACGGATCATGAGGTTCACGATCTCCGGCGTGACGCACTCGGCGGCACAGACAAAATCCCCCTCGTTCTCCCGCTCCTCATCATCAACGATGATGATCACTTCTCCGGCATGAATGGCGGTTATCGCCGCTTCGATGGAATCAAAGGTGTTGGACATCACTCCGCCGCATCATTTGACATCGTTGTCACCCGACGACTCACGGGTGATGGCACCGATCGCGGAGCGCTCATACTTGAGACGCACATTGTCGTCCACCTGCAGCAGCACGGTCTTCTCGTCCGTGCTCACCACCTTGCCGTGAAGGCCGCTGGCCGTCACAACCTTGTCCCCCTTCTTGACGCTGGTCAGCATGGCCTCGCGCTCCTTGGCGCGCTTCTGCTGGGGGCGGATCATCATGAAGTAAAAGACGACGAAAATCAGGCCGAGGAAGATGAGCGTCGAAAACTGGAAGGGGCTCTGCGGGGCCTGCGCTTGAGCGAAAAGTATGAAGGGCTGCACGTCGTTGCTCTCCTGTGTGTTGAGTGCTGTTCTGCTCCCGCCGATTTCTTCGGTCAGGGTGTTTCGCGCCGGGTGGCGAGATACCGCGCAAGGAATGCACGTTTCCACTCGCCGAAACAGTCTTCCAAAATAGCACTTCGGGCATTGCGCGTCAATTCCAGATAGAATGCCGTGTTGTGGATGGATGCAAGCTGCAGTCCGAGGATCTCCCGCGCACGAAAGAGATGGCAGATGTAGGCGCGCGAAAAGGTCCGGCACGCGTAACAGGTGCATGCGACGTCGAGCGGGCGCTCGTCGGTGAGATGCTCCTCCTTCTTGATCGAGTACGATCCGTCATGCGTGAACACCTGGCCGTTGCGTCCGTTGCGTGTGGGGATCACGCAATCAAACATGTCCACTCCACGCTCGATCGCCTCCACGATGTTCTCCGGAAGACCGACTCCCATGAGATAGCGCGGCTGGTCGGCCGGCAGCACACCGGTCACGAGGTCGGTCATGCGATAGAGATCCTCCGTCGGTTCACCGACGGCCAGACCGCCGATGGCATAGCCGTCGAACCCGATGTCCATCAGTTCTTGTGCCGAGGCAAGCCGCAGATCCTCGAACACATTGCCCTGCACGATGCCGAAGGCGGCCTGCCGGTGCCCGTACAGGGGCGCTGTGGCATCGAGATGCACACGCGCCTCCGCTGCCCACCGTGTCGTGAGATCCTTGCTGCGACGTGCGTACTCGTGGCCGCAGTTCGCAGGAGCGCATTCGTCGAGCAACATCATGATGTCGGAACCGATCACACGCTGCGCGTCGATGACGGATGCCGGCGTAAAACGATGGTAGGAACCGTCGATGTGGGACTGGAAGGTGACGCCTGCCTGGTCGAGCTTCCGCAGCGCGGTCAGGCTGAACACCTGGTAGCCGCCGCTGTCGGTGAGGATGGGTTTGTCCCATGCAGCAAATCGGTGCAGACCGCCCATCTGCCGGAGGATTTCTCCACCAGGGCGGAGTGCAAGGTGGTAGGTGTTGCCAAGGATGATCTGCGCTCCGCATTCCTTCAGCTCGCGGGGCTCCACGGCCTTCACGCTGCCCTGCGTGCCGACAGGCATGAAGATCGGCGTCTCGATGTCCCCATGGTCGGTGTGCACAATACCGGCGCGCGCCTTCGATGTCCCGTCTGTGGTGATGAGCGTGAAATCCATCAACGCCTCCTTGCGCTGAAAATCCCTGTGACTGTCTGATGTGGTGAGGTGAGAATCGGACTACTTGTCCTTCTGGGCAAGAGCCTGATGAAGGAAGGGCGCCTTCAGATCCTTGAACCGCTTCAAGGCATCCTCCAGCGTGATCGACTGCAGATAATCTCCGAGCACCTTGCTGGATTCGAGAAAGATGTCCAGGACGGGGCACTTGCGCTGCATGGTGCAGTTCGCCACACCAAGGCAGCAATGGCGCTTGACGATGGGCCCATCCACCGCTTCGACGATTTCCAACAGCGTGATTTCCGCAGGCGACTTCAGTATGGAATACCCTCCTGCGGCGCCGCGCTGCCCTGACACAATCTGCGCCGTGGCAAGCTGCTGAAAAATCTTGGCGAGGTAGGTTTTCGATACTTCGTGCTGCTGGGCGATTTCCGAGATCTGTACTGGACTTCCTGAATTGCGGGTCACGATGTACCCGAGGCCATGAATGGCATAACCGGCTGATTTTGAAATGTGCATGTGACAGGCTGCGATGTGCGACAAATGGTCACGCACAATATACAAAATCGGATGTCATAACTCATCATTCTTGGCATCCAAATGAGAAAAAAAACACGATTGCCGCCTCGCATCAGACAGGAACATCCCGCATGATCCGCCGAGCCACGATGTCGGCGGAAAGAAGGACGAGCGGGATTCCACCTCCGGGATGCGTCGAGCCGCCCGTAAAATACAGGCCGGCGAGCGAGCGCAGCCACATGGGGGGACGCTGGAATGCGGAGGCAATGCTGTGGGATGCATGCCCGTACAGGGCCCCCCTCCATGCCAGGAAATGCCGGGCGAATGTCTGTGGCGTCACCACATGTGCGAAAGCAAGGTCGGAATCGCGCACTCCGATCAATCGGCCCAGTCTCGACAGGATGGTGCTGGCGAGATCATCCTTCATCCCATCCCAATCCGAGTCCCGGGAAAGCGGTGGCACGTTGACCATGACGAACCAGTTCTCCATGCCTGGTGGAGCGTCGGTGGCCTGGGTTTTGCACGATGCCGCGAGATAAATGGTGGCCGGATCGGGGGCGACGGAGTCGAGAAAAATAGAGCGAAACTCCTGC
>CAYUYM010000026.1:6246-24632 GCA_964449305.1 uncultured Chromatiales bacterium
AGGACGCGTCTGTCGCGGATGATGAGGCGTTCCACGGTGCAGCCTGTGCGGATGTCGATCCCCAGATCGTGGGCGAGCCGGATCAGGGACTCGGCCAGCGCGGCAATGCCTCCGACCGGATACCATGCACCACCCGCGAATTCCACATGGCTGATCACCGCGAACGTGGCGGGGGTCTTCCAGGGATTCGAACCGTTGTACGTGGCAAAACGGTCGAATACCATGGTGAGCCGCGGATCGCGAAAGCGCCGTTCATGCAGGCGATGAAGCGTGGAAAATGTGAGGAACTTCCGTGCATCGGGCAGATCGCGCAGCCGGAGTCTGCGCCAGAGCTGCGTCAGTTGGAAACGGTCACGAAGGAACACCCTGTCGCTGACCGAGAACAGGGCTGCGACATGCCGGAAATATCGGCGAAGAGCATCGACGTCTCCGGGCGAGAAATCCCTGACGGCATCGATGAACTCCACGGGGTTGGATGACGCCTCGAGGTGGCTTCCATCGGGGAAATGATAGCGGCAGAGGATGTCGAGCGGGCAAAGGTCGAGAAGCTCCCTCCGGTCCCGCCCGGCCGCGGCGAAGAGCTCATCGACGATGCCGGGGAGGGTGAGCAGCGTCGGTCCCGTGTCGAAGCGGAATCCATCCCGACGATATTCCCCGGCTTTTCCCCCCGGGCGTTCGTTCCGTTCCAACAATGTGACGGCATGGCCTGCACGGCGCAGACGGATGGCCGTGGCCAGGCCGGCAAGGCCGCCACCGATGATGAGTGCGGACGTCCGGGTCATGGTGAGGAACGGTCAGCGTTTCGAAAGCCAGCCCCGCCAGTTGCACTCGTGGCAGCGGTAGAGGCGTTGCCGGCGGCGGAAGATCTTGCCCAGCTTCTCCAGCAGCCCCTTGGCATGCGAGCGGAACAGGGCATCGGACTTGCAATTGGGGCACTTGCGGCCGGTGTGACGATGCCGCGAATGGTAGCTGTCGGGCACAGGGTGGGAGGTGGGACCATCGACGCCAAAATCCGGGACCATCGAGGTTGCCGGGGCAGGCTCCTTGAAATCGACGTCTCCCGGGAGCTCGAGGTCGGCGTCGAACGGTGTGGGTTCCGGGGCGTTGGCATCTTGTGTCGCTCCCGGGCGGTCCCGGCGCGCATCGGCCGGCCTGGCAGCCCTGGCATGACCATCGCGCCGCGACTCACGATGCGCATGGGGAGCATGCGACGGCTGCTCCTTCGGCGGACGCACGGGCTTCTTCAGCTCGATCTCCTCGAGAGTGACGGATGGGATGAGGATGGGATCCTCAACCTCGGGTGCGGGGATGTCAATTGTGGAGACGGGAGGAAAGCGCAGTTCGTTTTCAAAGAGCCATCCGCGCCAGGAGCATGCATGGCACCGGTAGATGCGCTTGTTTGTGCGGGCCTTGCGATACTTCTCGAAGGTGGAGGTGGAATGACTCCGCCGCAACGCGGGAGCCTGACACTTTGGGCAGATGGCTGTGACCGACAACTGTTGCATCCAGTGATGGGACGGCATGGGCTTCCTGCGATGGTGACAGACAAACGAATCAACAACACAACCCCCCGGTGCGAACCTGACCGGCCGGTGGGCGCCATCCATGGACACATGAGTCTTGATCGTGATCCAATGACGCTCTCCCAATATAGGGATTTTTGACAAACCAGCGTAGGGTTGTATTTTACCGGAACACCATGCGGGCGACAGCGTGGTGCGCCGTGGATCGACACATGCCTCCCGGCATACGGACCGGCAACCCCACAGAAAGACTCCCATGACGTTCACCCCCCCTGAAATCCAGGATATGGACCAACTTCTCGAGGACGAGGCATCCCCCGTCTCCGCCGAGGCACTGCATCGGCGCCATATCGAGTTCGAACGCGAAGCACTCCCCCATATGAACGCCCTGTACAATTTCGCTCTTCGGATGACCACCGACCCCGATGATGCCGACGACCTTCTGCAGGAGACCTACCTCAAGGCGTACCGCTTTTTCGACAAGTTCGAGCGTGGAACAAACTGCAAGGCATGGTTGTTCAGGATCATGAAGAATTCATTCATCAACATCTATCGACGTTCTGCCAAGGAACCAGACAAGGTTGATTACGATGAAGTCGAGGAGTTCTACCACACCATACGCGCTGAATCAGCGGACCCGAACGACCTGCAGGAACGTCTCTTCTCCAACCTCCTCGACGATGACGTATCCCGCGCCCTTGAACTGCTCCCGGAGGATTTTCGCACCGTGGTGATTCTGTGTGACATCGAGGGCTTCACCTATGAGGAGATCGCGGACTTTGTGGAATGCCCCATCGGCACAGTCCGTTCCCGCCTCCATCGGGGCCGCAAGATGCTTCGATCCCTGTTGTTCGAGTATGCCAGGCAGCGCGGGTATGCCACAGCGGATCAGGCTCTGGACGATTAACACGGAAGATCGCGGTGAACGAGAAGGAATTTGAAGAGTACATCAGTGCCTTTGTCGACATGCAGTACACAGGACTGACAGAGCGTGAGGTGCGCTTCCTCATGAATGAGCTTGAGCAGCACCCACAAATCCTCTGCCAGATGAACCTCGACCGTGCGACAAAACTCTGCCTGGAAAAACACCTGACGTCCAAGGCATGCCCCAAGGCCACGGCGGATGTCATCTGTGGCATCATCTATCACCTCTACCGGTCCCGCCAGGCCACCATCTCACAGAGGAACCCCGCGACGTGACCAACCGCAGCCGGACCTGCTCCTCACGTCCCGGATTCACCCACGGTTCCACCTCCGTGCATTCATGCACGGCCATCCCCTTTTCATGGAGATCCCCCATGCAGCGCTCCGCCTTCCCCATCCTTCTCGTGGCATTCACCCTCCTGCTCCCCGCCGGCGGGGGGGCACAGATCGTCCTGCCAGCCAACACGGGATCCCGGCCCGAGATCACGGCATCCGATCTCCGATACCATCTGTCATGGCTCGCATCAGACGCCCTCGAAGGGCGCGGCACGGGCACTGCCGCACTCGATTCCGCCTCCGTGTACATCGCACACGAGTTCCAGCGATATGGCCTGCAACCTGCCGGCGAGAATGGCGGCTGGTACCAGACCTTCGAGGTGGTCACGGGCGTGGCACTGGGAGCGGGCAACAGCTTCAGGACCAGCGCCGGGGAATCCAAGACCTGGAGGGTGGGAACCCAGGTCACTCCGCTCTCCTTTTCCATGAACGGCTCTGTGGATGCGCACGTCGTTTTCGCCGGCTATGGCATCACCGCCCCCAGGCGCAGCCACGATGACTATGGCGGCATCGACGTCCATGGAGCCATCGTCCTCGTTGCCTCTGGCTTCCCCGATGCCGCATCGTCGGACTCCTCGCTCGCCCCATGGGCCTCGCTGCGGAGCAAGGCGCTCGCGGCACGCGAAGCCGGCGCTGTCGCCCTCCTCGTCTTCAACCCGGACACAAGCAGGCTCCATGACGTGCATTACGACGGCACCGCCGCCCACGCCGGCATCCCCGTCTTCAGCGTCTGCCACGAGGTGGTCGCAACCCTCGCCGCCCCCGGCGGCATCGATCCATTCGCACTCATCCGCGAAATGACCACCTCGCAGCAATCGCATTCCATGAGCCTTCCGGACTGTTCCGTCGCGCTGTCGTCCGACGTGAACTTCATCCGCCGCAACACGCGCAACGTTGTCGGCCTCCTGCCAGGCTCCGATGCCGGAGCGGCAAAACGTGCGTTCGTCGTGGGCGCCCATTACGACCACCTGGGTTGGGGGCAGGACGGCTCCCTCTACCGCGGGAACGTCCCGATGGTCCACAACGGCGCCGACGACAACGGCTCCGGAACCGCATCGATGCTTGAGCTCGCAGAGTGGTTCGGCACGCACCGGCCAAGGCACTCCCTGTTGTTCATCGCCTTCACGGGTGAAGAGATGGGTCTGCTCGGTTCGGGACAATGGGTCAAGCACCCCACGCTGCCCATCGAGTCCATCGCTGCCATGTTCAACATCGACATGGTCGGCCGACTGAACGACAGCACCCGCCGCCTCAATGTCCAGGGCACCGGCACCTCCCCCATCTGGGATTCCATCGCGAAGGCTGCCAACCCCGACGCCAGCCTCGACCTCGCCCTCATCCCCGATGGACAGGGATCCTCCGACCATGCCTCCTTCTACATGAAGGACATCCCCGTCCTCTTCTTCTTCACCGGCCTTCACACGGACTACCATCGCCCGTCTGATGATGTCGATCTCATCAACTTCCCCGGACAGGAACGTGTGACCCGGTACATCCAGCGCGTCATCAGCCTCACCGACACCAGCACGGTCAAGCCGGGATTTGTCCGTGTCAAGGTCAACGAGAACCAGCGGGCACGTGGATCCAGCGTCTACGTGGGCACCATCCCCGACTTTGGATCAACATCCGAGGGGTTCAAGATTTCCGGAACATCACCAGGCAGCCCTGCCGAGAAGGCGAACATGCAGGCCGGTGACGTCATCATTGAGTTCGGTGCCACCAAGGTGATCAGCATCTATGACTACATGAACGCCCTCGCCCTGCACAAGCCCGGCGAGGATGTGCCGGTCAAAATCAAACGCGGAAACGACGTGATCACGCTGACCGTGCACCTCGTCGCCAAGAAGTGATCCGCATCAGGACCCGGGGCGGGCGCTCCGCGCACCTCGTCCCACCGTGGAAATTTCACGCAACGGCCATCACTTCACCCGATGGCCGTTTCTGCAGGGATGTCCCTGATCACACGCCGGCGTCCGCTGTAGTGCGGATCTCCCTGAAGCGCCGGCTGTCGAGAAAGGACTGCAGGAGGATCACAGCCGCCATCTCATCCACGCGTCGCTTGTCCCTCCGATCCTGACGCTTCACCCCGGCCTCGATGCGCGAACGCTCCGCCATGGACGAGGTGAAGCGTTCATCCCACAATTCCACCGGCATGGCGACCACAGCCCTCAACCTGGCGGCGAATTTCGCGACAGATGTGGCACGATCCCCCACCTCCCCCCTGAGGGTGAGCGGGTTTCCCAGGACGATGAGTCGAACATCATGGTCCCCGACCAGCGTGGCGATGCGTGCGTAAAACGTGGATGCATCGATGGTCATCAACCCGGATGCAATGGTCCCCGTGGGATCGGAGAGCGCGAGCCCGATCCTCTTGGTCCCGTAGTCGATCGCCAGAACCCGGAAGGGTGTCATGGCCGGCTCCTGTGAAACGTGGAGGCGGCCTGGTCACAGCAGTCAGATCGTGCCATGATACCGCTCCACCATGGACACCCCCTTGATGCGACCGAGGCGCTCAATAAGGTCATGAAGCTGGGCGAGATTCTTCACACTCACCAGCACGGAACCTCGGAACACCCGCGTGTTGTCGATGACGTTGATGTTCACGCCGCGGATGTTCGTCTTGTTGTAGGAGAGAATGACGTTGGTGATCTCGTTGAGCACACCGGGGCGATCGTTGCCCTCGATCCGGATGCCGCTCAGATACTCCGCGTCGATGCCACTGGCCCAGCCCATCTCCACGATCCGCTCGCGGAGGGGATTGACCTCGCCGTTCCTGTCCTCCACAAGGCGGCGGATGTTTGCACAATCCTGCCGATGTACCTTGAGTCCGCGCCCCTGGGTGATGAAGCCAAGAATCGGATCGCCTGGCAGTGGATTGCAGCAACGCGCAAACTCCGACTGGAACTGGGAAGCCTCACCATCGATGAGCAGCCCCTGGGATTCACGGACGAAGTTCGAGAAGCGATCGAAGCGCTCCTCGAGGTTCCGGATCCCTTCATCCATGGACTCCGTCCCGACCGGGGCGTTCAGCACCTCAAGGATCTGATCCACCGTGATCTCGTCATCCCCAAGAGCGTGGAACATGGCCTGGGTGCCGGGGAACTTCAGGACGCTGGCCACGCGGGCGAGTTCCGCATCGCCCACCTGCACGCGCTGCTTCTTCGCCTTTTTCATCCATTTGTCCCGCCCCCGTGCCACCAACTCCTTGTCGTGTTCGTGCTCCCAGCGCCGGATGGCGGTCTTGGCCTTGCTGGTGATCACATTGTGCTGCCATTCAGGACTGATGGTCTGGTTCCGCGAGGTGATGATCTCGACACGGTCGCCGGAGCGCAGCCTGGTGTTGAGCGGCACGATGCGGCCGTTCACCTTGGCGCCGATGCAATGGAGCCCGATCTCCGAGTGAATCTCGAAGGCGAAATCCACGGGCGTGGCACTGCGCGGCAGCACCTTGAGATCCCCCTTCGGTGTGAAGACGACGATCTCCTCCTCATAGAGGTTGTTCCGGAAATTGTCGATCAGTGCCCGGGCCGACACCTCATCGTTGGGTGTGGCCTGCATGAGTTCCAGCATCTCCCGCACCTGCAGCGTCCAATCCTCGAAGGATGTCTGCCGCGTCTTCACACTTTCCTTGTAGGCCCAGTGCGCGGCGATGCCCTTTTCCGCGATCTCATGCATTTCGCGTGTCCGGATCTGGATCTCCACCATGCGGCCTTCGGGCCCGATCACCGATGTGTGGATGGACTTGTAGCCATTCTTCTTCGGGAGGGCGATGTAGTTCTTGTACCGCTCCGGAATGGGCGTGTAGATTTCACAGACGATGGCATAGGCGAAATAGCAGTCACGCTCGTCGTTGGAGTCAATGATGATGCGCACTGCAAGCAGGTCGTAGATCTCGTCGAAGGTCTTGATGCGGTCGAGCATCTTCTTGTAGATGCTGTAGAGATGCTTGGGGCGTCCACTGATCTCGAACTGCCGGCCCGCCTTCCTGAGTGCGGTGGTGATCGGTTTCTCGAACTTCGCCAGGTAGTCCTCGCGCTCCCGCCGCTTCTGGTTGACATGCTCGGTGAGCTGCCGATACTCCTGCGGGTGGAGGTACTTGAAGGCACAGTCCTCGAGTTCCCACTTGATGCGGCCGAGACCGAAGCGGTGTGCCAGCGGGGCGTAGATCTCCAGTGTCTCCGCCGAAATCCTCTGCTGCTTCTCCTCACTCACGAACTCAAGCGTCCGCATATTGTGGAGCCGGTCGGCAAACTTCACGAGGATCACGCGGATGTCCTTGATCATCGACAGCAGAAGCTTGCGGTAGCTCTCCGCCTTGGTCACCTCACGGCTCTTGAGCACATTGGAGATCTTCGTGGCGCCATCCACGATCTCGGCGATGGTGGCACCGAACCTCTCCTCGATGTCATCGAACGAGTACTCCTCGCAGTCCTCAAGCACATCGTGGAGCAGGGCGGCGGCGATCGAGACGTCGTCCAACGGGAGCTCCTGTGCAACGATCATGGCCACGGCATAGGGATGGGTGAGGTAGGGGCTGCCGTCCTTCCTCTTGTGCTGGCGGTGGGCCACGGCGGCGAACTCGTAGGCGCGGCAGATGAGTTCCCGGTCGAAACGCCCGAGGTTGTTCGCACAGACGGCCAGAAGCACCTCGAGTGCCTCCTGCGAAGCTCCCGGGATCCCGCCGGGGAGGGTGTATGAAGGCGATACCGACTGCGATTTTCGTGAGTCCGAAGAGAAAAACTTCATGAAGAAACCTCGGTACAAAGTTCACCCCAAAACGGACAAATGTCAAGTCAGACCGCGGTCACGGGAATCGTGGTTGTTTCCTCCCGGTGGATTCGATAACTTTGAGATCCAGATAATGCACCTTTCCACCCATGTTTATCGAGGAAACATATGAACCGTAGTATGCGCGCAGGAAGCCTCCTCCTGCTGATCACCGTCATCGGGATCAGCACGATGGGCTTTCAGTGTTCGTCCCCGAATGTCACCGGCGGCAAGCTCTACATCCAGCAGTATGACCAGTCCAAGGATGTCAAGAAGCTCGACCTCGCCATCGAGTCCTTCCAGAAGGAATTGAACCAGAATCCCAACAGCGCCGAGGCATGGTATTGGATCGGACTCGCCAATGGTCTCAAGAAAGACTATCTGAAGCTGCAGGAAGCGTGGACCAAGTCCCTCGCCCTCGGTCCGGTGATGAAGAGTGAGATCGAATCGCGGGCCCCGGGCGTCGTACGCGAGGCCATTTATCAGGGACAGAACACGCTCCAGAAGGCCCAGATCAAGAAGGACAAGGCGCTGTACACCGATGCCGCCAACTACTTCCTTGCGGCCAACAGGCTCCTTCCCGACACCGCAGCGAAGTTCTACGGGTTCTATAATTTTGCCCTCGCACAGCTCAACCTGGGTGACCAGGCCCTCGCCGTGAGCAGCCTCGAGGAACAGGTGAAACGCTTCCCCATGGCCGGTGCCTACAAGCTGCTGGGTGACCTGATCATGAACGAAGGCCAGACGCTCAACAAGGAGAACAAGACCGACCAGGCGAAGGAGAAATTCACCCGGGCACTCACCGTGTTGGAGGCTGGAAGCACGGCCTTCCCCGAAAACGCCGACATCTCAGGCTCCCTTCTCAGCGCATACATCATGACGGGGCGCGCCCAGGAAGCCCGCGTGAAGTTCAAATCCTTCGCCGATGCCAATCCCAAGGATCGCAATGCGCAATATGCCTTCGGAACGCTCTGCCTCGAGACCAAGGACTATGACAATGCCGTCGCGTACCTCGACAAGGCCATCACGATCGACGGCAAATACGAGAATGCCCTGTACAACATCTCCGTGTCCTATTTCCGCTGGGGAATCAAGGTCCGCGACGAGGCACAGGCGAAGGACGACATGAACGTCGGCACGGCCTACAAGGACATCATCCTCAAGGCGGTCCCCTATGCCACCAAGCTCAATGAAATCAAGGTCGACGATCAGGCGTATGTCGATCTCCTCGCCAAGATCTTTGCCTCCGTGGGTGATGCCAACAAGGCAAAGGAGTGGTTCGAGAAGCTCGACAAACTGAAAGCCACACAAAAATAGCGGTCCCATCCTTCTCCCGTGGACCGCGTCATCCCCAAAGGCACACAATGAACGAACAGGAACAGACCCACCAGGTCAACATCGAGCTGGGTGAAAAGGAAGCCGAAGGCATCTATTCCAACCTGGCCATCATCACCCACTCCAATGCCGAGTTTGTGCTGGATTTCACCCGCATCCTGCCCGGTGTCCCGAAGGCCCGCGTTCTCTCGCGCATCATCACCACACCGGTGCACGCCAAGCTCCTTCTCAACGCCCTGCGCGACAACATCGAGAAGTATGAGATGAAGTTCGGCGAGATCAAGATGTCCGGCGAACCGGGCGATCTGTTTCATCAGGCGCCACCGGGAACGCCCTTCAACTGACACGCTCTTCTCAGATGAACAACGGTGGTCTCATGACCACCGTTTTTTCTTGCGGGAACACCAGTCCCGAATCTGCCAGCGGAACAGGCGATCAAGTGTGAAGGACACGGCCTCCGTGCCGGACCGTCCGCGCTTCCCTTCCTGCCCTCCGGGATCCTCATTCCCGCCTCCCGAGGCACCGGGGATTCCCTTCGAACCGGACACCCTCTTCTCGCCAGTCGCACTGGAACTGCCGCGTCCCTGCCTCCCGGTACACTCATGAAAAACGGTGGCCATGCAGGCCACCGTTTTCCTTCGGGAAGCATGTCGCGCGGCATCAGCGTGCGAGGATCATGCGCATGCTCCGCGTGAATGATGGAGTCTCGAGCGTGTAGGTGTAGACCCCGCTCGGCAGCGTCGATGCATCCACCTGCAGGGTGTATCGCCCGGCTTTCTGCACACCACGGACGTAGGTGCGCACTTCGCGGCCAAGCTGATCGAAGATCCGCAGGGTGACAGGGGTCGTCTCCGGGATCTCGTACTCGATGCTTGTCACCGGGTTGAAGGGATTCGGTGTGTTCTGCTTCAACTGATACGTCAGTCCGGCCTGCAACGGTGTGATGCATTCGCCGGATACCGTCACGCGACCACTCTGGCGCAGCGCGGCCACGCCTCCGGGCTCCGTGTCGGAGGTGCTGTTCAATGAGGAGATCAACGGCACCACATGACCAACCGGTGTGAAGTCGATGATGTCCAGTGGCGACTGCACGAAGGCCATGCGGTCGGTGTTGTACATGCACTCGAAGGAGAGATTCACCAGCGTCCCCGGTTCTCTGCGGTAGATGAGCGACCCCGGTGTCATGTCCTCGATGCGCACCACGGCACGATCGCCGGGTGTCGGCGGCGGGAACTCGGTCACCTTCAGGGCGTTCCACCCAACCTCCGTCATGGTATTGGCATTGTCCGCGCCGCGGAACTTGATGACAGCGGGATCGTAGGCGACATTCGCACGATAGGCGAAGATGTCGCGGCCGATGGTCGGGCCGATGTTGAGGGGAATGGTGATGACGTCACCGAAACGCCCGACGTTGTCCTCCGGAATCCAGAGAGTGGCTTCGAGCGGTGCGCCCTGAATGAAGAGCGGCGTGGTGAGCCGCACCTTTCCTGCGTTGTGGGATTCGATGTCGATCGTGAAGGTGCGGAGCGCCCCCTGGATCTGCAGCTTCGGACGCAGCTTCCACGACACCGTCCCCTGGCCGTTCACGGGCACGGAATATGGTGTGAAATGCCTGATGGCTGCTTCCCCCTCGTCCAACGTCACACCATTGGGCGGAAGAAGGGTGGCCCGGAGCGAATCCGCCTGGGCGGCGCCGATGTTCTGCACGCGGGCGGTGACGGTGAACACATTGTAATCCCCGAACGCCGATTTCGTTCCCTCGTAATCCGCGAGCACGCGGTCGAAATGGAGGGTGTCTGCCGGGATGGTGGTGAAGAGGATGTCGAGCGTCGGTCGCCCGATGAGCGGGATGAACACGGACTTGACACATTCGCTGGAGACGGACGATCGCGCGGAGATGATGAAGCGGAAGGCGACATCGGACGAGACCAGCCGGGGCTTGCAGGACCATTGCCACTGCACCGGCACCGTGGCACCGGGATCGAGGCGGACTGATGCGAGCACCAGGGGCGGGCTCTCGATGACCACATCGGGAGATTCGGCGATCATGAGCACGTAGACGGAATCGAGCGGACGTTGACCGACATTGCTGACAGTGATCGCCGCGGGGAAGATCGGTCCGCCCATATAGACACCGTTCGCCTTGTCCACAACAAGAGTGTCCGGGAAGCGGGCAGGATCGGTGGACGGTTCACACATGAGCGCGAAGGTGGAAGCGCGTGGAACAGTCACGGTGGCATTGGCACATTGCAGAGTGGAACCGCGACGATCAGTGAGCGTCACCGGCACCTTCAACGTGGTGTCGTTGGCCCGGGCGATGGGACTGAGGTTCCAGGCGACGACGGCGGACTGCCCTGCCTTGAGGTTGGGCAACGGCTTCGTCGGGCTGTCACCGCTGACCAGATACAGCCCTGCGGGCGCTGTCAGCGTGGCTTCGAGGCCGATTCCATCGGCGAGCCCCGTGTTGGTCACCGTGTCGGAGATCGTGACGGAGACGGGCTGATAGACGCCTGCGTTGGCATCGAACGTGAAGCTCCGTTGCTGGCTGCACCTGATGGTGTACTCCGCGGTCCGGCAGGCGGGGACGTACACCAGCGCCCGGCAGGTGTCGGTGCGCAGGGCGTTGTCGAGCCCGCCACGGCCCTGGATCTGGAAATACAGCGTGTCCCAGCCTTCCACCTGGTGGCAGAGGGCACGAACCGCCCAGGCGGTGGACATCGTGGCACCGGGATCGAGAACTCCCAGGACCTCAATCGGCGAGCTGCGCTCGAGGGTGAACCGTGGCGGGCCGATGAAGGACACCTGGCATTGCTCTGCACGCGTCTCGCCCCTGTTGGACGCCACCGTGGTCACCGTGAAGGGATTCGGGGTGTAGTCTCCGAGCTGATCGTCGAATGTCAGTGTCGAGGGCGTCACACTGCATGTGAGTGCCAGCGTTGGTCGCTGTTCATGAAGGACATACACCGGATACTCACAGAGCGTCGATGGAATGCCATCGGCCGCAATCGCCACACGGATGGTGTCGAAGCCATCGGTGGCGCGCGGATTGGTCAGGAGACGGAACCCGGGGGTGCTGAAGGGTTCGCGCGTTTCACCTGCACGCATGGTGTCGATGGTGAAGTACGATGGCGGGATCACGGTGAATCGTGTGCTCTGAAGCACGAAGGCGTGCACGTTGAGCGCATCACCCGAGCTTTGATTCTCGATCCGGACGCGAAGATCCACCGGGGTCGGAATGTACTGGCGGTCGACAAACCGGATGGTGTCGGGCGCGATGAGCGCGCATGCGAGCTTCGATGTCTTCACCGGCTTGATTTCGATCACCTGACTGCATGCCCCGGCCATCTCTGGCGTCTCCGTGGATTTGTAGCGCAGGTCGAAAGTCACGAACTGCGAGGAGTCCGTGCGGTTCGCCTGCTTGAGACGGAAGCCCCAGGAGGCGGATTTCGATTTCCCCACCTCCAGATATCCGTACACCCGCGATGTGTCGTTGCTCGCATAGTCCGGATCAATGTATCCCGGATCGAACTCGATCAGATCCAGTGGATCCTGCATCTCGATGCGTGCCCAGGAGTCATGAAGCGGGGCGCCGCCCGTGTTGGTCAGCGTGCCGGTGATGACAAACGTGGATGGGGTGTACCCGGGATTGCCCTGCCCGTAATTGAGCACGTTGGCGGTGGATTGGAGATTGCAGACCAGCGCGGTTTTCAGATTGGCGATCACAAGATGCCCGCCACAGGCGCGCACAGGTGATCCGTCCTCGTCGATGGCGATGACGTTGAAGGACACATCGCGGCGCGTGATGCGGTTCTCAATCTTGAATGTCCACGTCAGAAGCAGTGTGTCACCGGGATCCAGGGTCCTGTTCACAACCTTGTTGATCGCCTGTGTCGGTGGGTCAAGCTGCAGACCCAGGCCGGCCGGCCAGGCGATCTGCGCCGTGGCGATTCGTGCCGCAAGCTTGGAGGTGTTCCAGACACGGTATTCCACGGTGACGGGGTTGGGTGTCACATCATTGCCGACGGGATTGGCGATGCAGGAGTCGGGAAGCGAGAGACTGCAATCGAAGGCAGGGGCGAGACCGGGGACACGCACAGTGCACCAGGTGTCGGTGGAATCCGTCCTGATCCCCAGCGTGGTCATACCGCCCACCACGAACTTGAAGTCGAGCTGCGTGTCATACCGCAGCTTCTTCGTGTAGCGCACGCGCCAGGTGAGGCGCGACACCGGTTCACCCGGCTTGTAGGGATGCATGGTCGAAGGAGCGAAGGTCTTCCGCAGGGAATCCGTCGGGTTGGCAAGCACCACGTTTGCCGGCAGGTAGAGGAAGGCTGTCACCTGCTCGGCCGTCAGCCCGCCGATGTTCCGGCACTCGACCGACACATCGAAGGGATCGGGAAGGTAGGTGTTTGTGGGGTCGTCGAAATGCAGCGAATCCGGAGCATGGCACTCCGGTTTGAGCACCGGTGCATCAAGGGCGGGAATCTGGATCAGCTTCTCGCAGAACGTCGAATCCGCGTTGCTCGTCTTCACCCAGACGACCACGGTGTAATCCACGGGGACGATGGTGATCGGGTGCTTGACCTCCCATTTGACAGAGGCCTGGTTGCCCGGCAGCACTGTGATGGCGACCCGCTTTGTGTGCTTGTTCGGACTGTCAGGTCCCGAGAGCACAAGATCGGGTGGTACGATGATGGTGGCCCACACGGTGTCGGTCCTGCTTCCTCCATCGTTGCGCATGGTCAATGTCACATCGAAGGGCATCGGAGTGTAGCGCTGCAGGGCCTTGTCGGGCTTGATTGGCGGCGAGGTTAGCTCACAGGAGATGATGGGACCGGAGGCGGGGATCTGGATCTTCGAACAGCAGATCACATCCGGATGGTTGTCGAAGGAGGCGACGATGCACACCTCCACCTCCTTGGCGGAATTGCGCAGCCGGGCCTTCATGTTCCACGACACATCAAGCACACCGCCACCCTGAAGAACATCGGGCGGCTTGCCGATCTGGACGTCCGTCGTCGGACCGAACAGAACAAGGTCGGCAGGATTGTAGATGATGCGGAACCGTGCGTTCTTTGCATCCTTGTCACCGATGTTCTGCACCTGGATCGAGACGTTGAAGGGATTCGGCGTGTAGTCCTTCGCAATGGGATCCCAGGTCAGATGCGTCGGGGCGGTGTTCACGCACTGGACGACCGGCTTCTGTGGAATGACGCAGATCTTCCCGTTCTTCAGCACCGGAAGTCGGCATCCCTGATCGAAGGTCCAATTCGACAACCGGATGTCGGAACAGCAGGGATCATTTGGATCCCCGGTCTGAAACACCAGCTCTGCAAGAGTCCCTGATCCGGTGATGGTGCGCTTCCCCGTCTGAATGGTGATGGTGTTGCCGGAGGGTGTCACTGTGATGGGCATCCCCTGGAGCAACGACCCTGGAGGTGTGGTGAGCTTTTTGAACCTGACACAGCCGGGATTATCCACCGTGATGGTGAAGGTGGCCGGGTAGAGAATTTCATTGTTGAGCCAGTCGTCCACCGTCAGTGGGATGGTCACCTCCTGGTTGGCCTTGATGGTCGCATCACCGAGGCTGAAATGCAGATCGGTGTAGGTGGTTGAATCGAGTGTCGAGAAGTAGGTCTTGCTGCGCTTGTCCGACCCGCCACAGAAATCCTTGAGGAGCAGATCGACATAGCGTTTCGAACCGTCGCCACAGGTGGCGTCATATTCCACACGGCACTCGAGATACCCCTTCTGCTGCGTGTAGGTCATGTCCTGATAGATCGATCCCATGTCGTCACCGATGCGGCTGTCGATATAGCGGCCGCCAGTGCTGTTGGCGATTTCGACAAGATCCGCCTGCCCGACCAGGTTCCCGACTCCCATGGTGTATATTCGAAGGCGGTTGCGATTCGCGAGACGGATGATGGTTTTTGGTATCTCCCTCGAAAAATTGTCCTCCCCGTCCGTTATCACCACCACCGCCATGCAGGGATTGGTCGCGTTTTGTATGAGCTGGTTGATCCCGTAGTAGATCGCGTCCCACACACACGAGGAATCCGCGGCCACTGTGGAATTGATGGCATTGTGCAGGCGTGTCTGATTGGTGGTCATCCCCTGTCGAAGATTGGGATGGTTTGCAAACGCAATCACACAGGCCTCATCCGTCACCCCGTCGAGGGCGTTGACGAACTCGTTCGCACGAAGCTGGATCTCCCGATGCGCATCCCCCATGATGCTCCCCGATTCATCCAGCACAATGGCCACGGACACCGGGCATTTGTAATTGGGATCCGGACACCAGAGCCGGAGTGGCTTCATCGGAAGGCCGCTTTCATACACCTCGAAGTTCTGAAGCCCCATGGTGTAGGCCGGGGCACCGCCACAGCCGACGGTGAAGTACAATTCGATGATGGGCCAGTTGTTGACGATGCGCCGGAAATTGAACGCCGGCTGTGCATCGCCACGTGTTGGTGCGATCGCTGCCAGAATGACCGCGACCAGAAGGACTCGCTGCAGGATTTTCATGGGTACAACCTTCCTCTTCGCATGGGGATCAGCGATGAAACACAAAGGCTGGATAGGAAACGCACGTCACCTATCCAGCCTCAATGCAAGCCCGCGATTACTTCGCGAGCATCATCTTCATGATGGAGTTGAAATTGGCCGCTTCCATTCTGTAGAAGTACAGACCACTGGGGAGTGACCCGGCATTGAACACCACCTGGTGCATGCCGGCATCTTTCGGCTCATTGACGAGCGTCGACACCTCGCGGCCGAGGGCATCGAGCACGACAATACGCACATGCGTGCGTTCCGCCACATGGTACGAAATGCTCGTGCTTGGGTTGAACGGATTCGGGCTGTTCTGCCCGAGGAAGAAGTACTTGTCCGAAGCAGACAACGGACGGATGCAGTCACCGGAGATGTAGATCATGCCATCGCCGTCCTTGACACGCGGGAAGATCGCGCCATTGTTGATGAGCAGGTCGTTTCTCAGGCTCTCCTCTGTCGGCCAGGCGATGACCGTGGCGCGGCTCTGCAACTGCGTTCCGGGTTCCCCGCCAAACACGGCCTTGAACACCAGGTACAACAACGGCGGCGGTGAGGCGCCGGTGAGTGCTTCACCATTGCTCGTCAGAGTGATGTACACGCTGTCGTTGGCGAGTGGCGTTGCGGTGGCCGCCCAGCCGTCCGTCTTCGAGTACCGTTGCTCTATCCCTGCAAAATCCACCACTCGCTGCGGCAGAGGACGGCGCTTGTCGTCCACATTGTACCTCAGGCCGAAGGCGAAGGACTTGATGTCCTTCCCGTCCGATTGGTCGATGTTCACCGGCACGTAAATTGTCTGGCCGGTGTAGCCCACATTATCCTTCGTAATGCTCAATGCCGAGGTGTTGGGCAGCGATGGGATGAACACCCACTTGTCGCAGGGATACGTGCCCTCGACATTCGTGGACTGCGTCACGGTGATCACCGTGGCCAGCGAACCGAAGTCGTGGCGTTCCAGAGGCACCAGCTTCCAGACGATGATGGCGGTGTCCTTCGGGCCGAGCGACAGTGGCGTGGCCCATTTTTCGAGGGTTTCGCCGGTACCAAGGAGAACCCGTGGAGGAAGCGCCAGCGTGGCCTTCACCGAGTCGGCCTTGCCGCCACCGGCATTCCAGATCTTGAGTGTGTAGAAGAACTCTGCCGGCTTGTAGCCACCGGTCACGGGGTTGTAGTGCAGGGAATCCACATCAATCGAACACGAGGTTTCCAAGGCAGGAGCCTCGAGGTTGGGAATGTAGACCTCGCATTCAGGCTGCTGTGTTTCCGCGTTGATGGCCTCAACCTTGAACTTGATCTTCACCATCCCGCTGATACCGCGGGGCAGACTCTTGACGGACCAGGTGAACGTGGCAATGCTGTCGGGATAGAGCTTGTCCGAGCCGGTGGAGGAGATGGTCTCCAGCTTCTGCGTGAACTCGAGTGGGGCGAACAGGATCACGTCCGGGGATTGAATGATGATGGTCGCCTTGACGGAATCGGCATAGTCACTACCGATGTTCCGCACTGTCACCTTGGCGTCGAACGGATTGTTGGTGTAGGTACCGTTGAGCTTGTCGGCGTGGATCGAGTCCGGCAGGCTGCATGTGGCCTCGAGGGCGACCATGAGCACCGGTTCCACAATCACGGAGTCGCAACCGACAGCCTGGTTGCCGAAGCGGTCAAATACGCGCACACAGATGGTGACCGTGTCCTGCTTTGTCCGGGGATTCGGGCGCAAAAGCCATGATGTGTGGTTGACACTGTCGATGTCGAGTGTTCCGATCCACTTCTCTCCGGATTCACCCGAGGCAAGCTGGATCGAGGGAGGCAGCACCACCTGGATACGCACACTGTCGCCAACGGCGTTTCCAATGTTGCGGGAATCCGCTGTGAAGAGGAAGGGATCTGGCGTGTACTTGTGATCCTGGAAACGGATGATCGTGGGTACCACGTCGGCGTACACCTGGTATTCCGCCTTCTTGGCCATGGGAATCGTGACCAACTGCTGGCAGTTGCCCCAGTAGGTCTTCTTCTTGTACCCACCATTTCCCTGAACCTCGAAGAACATGGTGACCGTGGTGTCGTTGATGCGCTTGATGGCCCGCATGTCGAAGGTGACGACCTTTCGCTCGCCGGGCTTCAATGTCCCGATCGTCACAATGGGGAAGGATGCAGGATCGACGCCCTTGGTGCCGAGATACGAGACGCGCGTTTCCTCCGAGTTTCCATCACCAATGTTGGTGATCTCCACCTGCACCTGGAATGGATCCGGGACGTAGCCATTGAGGGAATCACTGAAAACGATCTGCCCGAAGTTCTTCGTGCAGACGAGGGAATAAATGGGATACCGCTCCTTCTCCACCCAGATCGCCTTCTCCCCCACGGCGTTTGCACCGTTGGAAGCCGTGGCAACTGCGCGGACAATGTCATACCCCGAGGTGTCACGTGACCAGGCAACGTTGAGCCGGAAGGTTGCCATGACGGAATCACCCGGCTGAAGGCCGTAGGAAATGGTGTCGATGGTCGGCGGAACGATGACAAACCGCGTGTCGGCCATCATGCTCACGATGATCGTGTCTGCAACTGCCGTGCTGACGTTCTTCACCCAGACTGTTGCGTTGATGAAATTCGGAGAATAATCATAAGCTGAAAAATACAAACTGTCCCTGGACAAGGCGACGCTGCACTCGATGCGCGGGATGCCAGCCGGAGTGAATCCGGGGTTGCCATTGCGTATCGGTTGTGCCTGCAGCATGCCGACCAAGAGAAGAAGAAACATGCTGACAGTTGAGAAGATCTTGTGAGTCATAAGGAAACTACCAGGATAGTTGTCAAAGACGAATGGAAGGGAAGGTGTGAGTCGTCGGTGTGGGGTGTCAGGCCGGGCTGAACCCGGCCTGACACCTGTCACCAGTCATTACCGCGCGAGCACCATGCGGAGGCTCTTGGTGAACTGCGGGGTCTCGATGCGGT
>CAYUYM010000027.1:0-24439 GCA_964449305.1 uncultured Chromatiales bacterium
ACCGCATCGAGACCCCGCAGTTCACCAAGAGCCTCCGCATGGTGCTCGCGCGGTAGAAGAAACGACCTCAGGTTCGACTGGTTGTCGGACCTGAAAATTGACGGACCCATCACACCTCCCACGAAGGACGGCACTTCGTGGGAGGTGTCATTTTCTACACGTCCAGCTCAATCATCCCCCGGGTCGCTTGTGATGGGATGCTTCCGAGGACCAACGGCGCACCCCATGAACTGGTTGCCGCGAAGCGAATGCGGCGTCAGGGAATGGCGTTGTTGCAGAAATCAGCCGTCCACCATTGAGCACTGTCATGGAAGTCTGGCAGGAACTGGTCGTTGCGATGTGCACCGTTCTGATCATCCACAGTGCGTGCGCATGGAGGTGATGTTGAGCGAGCACATGGCAGGGAGGTGACCGGGGACGAAGGGTGTATGGCAGAAGGATGGCTCTTCAACGTCGCATTTCGCCCACACACCGCATTCTTGGATGAATGCGGTGATTGACAGATATTGGGTCATGAGGAAGCTTCATCACCAGGAAATCACACGCCCCAGCACTGCCGAGCTCGCCGGGCAGCCACGGAGCAGCATCACCGTTGTGGTGGACAACGTCCGCAGTCTCTACAACGTGGGATCGATCTTCCGCTCCTGCGATGGCGCCCGCGTCGATCACCTGTACCTCTGCGGGTTCACACCGCATCCACCGCGGACCGAGATCGACAAGACCGCGCTGGGGGCGACGGAGTCCGTGCCATGGACATACTGTCCATCGATCCTCGACGCCCTGACGACGCTGCGCCGCGGGGGGTATCGCATCGCCGCGCTGGAGCACACCGACGCATCGATCTCCTGCTTCGACCTGACACCGGACCGCTTTCCGCTTGCGGTGATCGTCGGCAACGAGATCACCGGAGTGTCGGCCGACGCGCTCGACCACTGTGATTTCGCCATCGAGATCCCCATGCTCGGCATCAAGCAATCCCTCAACGTGGCCGTGGCAACAGGCATCATCATCTACCAATGCCTGCGGACACTCACCGCATCCACTTCCATCCACCAGCCTCCGAACGTCGAATGAAGAACATCATCCAGTTTTTCCTCAACAACCCGATCCTCCTCGTCGCCGCGGCGATCCTGGTGATCGCCCTGGTCATCGCGCTCATCAAGAAGGTGATGAAGGCCGCGGTCATCATCAGCGTGATCATCGTCATTCTCGGCGTGGTGTTCTATGCCGTGCGGGACAAGCTGGGGCCGGAGGCCACGAAGCCCGTGGAGGGACTGCTGAAGGAAGGCAACTCCGCCGTGGAGAAGACCTCGCCCACGACCTTTGAAAAGGCGAAAGAACTCGGCACCGATGAGAAGACCACCAAGGCTGCTCCGGTGAAGAAGGCTGGTGACGAGCGGAAGGCGGCAGCGAAGAAACCCGACAGCCACACAAAGAACAAGAAGACCGTCACCGGCAGATGATGCACTGCGAGGCTGCCGGAACGCCATCTGGCGCACTGGGGATCGCGTGAGCAACGGTCCGGGAGCATGCCATGCTGAAAGGTCCGGGCAGATGTCCGGACGAAATGGTATATTTGATGCTTGAATTTTTCGGACAGCGTGCAGGCACAACGACCATGACGACCGACGAGACAGAGACCACTTCATCCGCTTCACACACACAGGGCACGGGAAAAAAGAGGGGATGCCTCTTGCAGGGAATCCGCTTCATCGCCGGCTTCCTGGGAGCCTGCATCATCTGGGGAGGAATATCCTGGTTGATCCCCGCCATTCCGTCACCGCTTGCCACGGCAAAGGCGATGCTCCTGATCACCAAGGCGGGGGCGGACAAGGTGTATTTCGCCTTCAATACCGGGGCACTTGAAGAGGCCTCGAAGCGGGTGGAACAGGAGGCAACCGATGCCGCGCCCGATCGCCAGTTGGGCTTCGATTCTGCATCCTTCTTCCAGAATGTCTCGATCCCGGCGGAGAGGCAGGGCGAGGTGGATTCCGCCTTCCAGAGTGTGATGAAGAACCTCTCGAAGCTGCCCTCGATCGGTGGCCGTGTGGTGAATGTGGCAGTCATCGGCGTTGATTCGCGACTCGGCGAAACGGGCGCGCGCAGCGATGCCATCCACCTCTTCACCTTCAGCCTCGATTCCGGTGTGGTGGAGATCATGTCGGTGCCGCGGGAGACGCCCTGCGATCTTGGCCATGGCGATTCCTCGCGTCTCAACATCGTGAGCTATGCACGGCAGCGCGGCGTGGATTTCCTGCTCAGAAAGCTCGAGCCGATGTGCCGGCGCGGTCCGATCAAGTATTGGGCGGAGGTGGGCTTCAGCCAGGCCATGGGCATCATCGAATTGCTCGGGTACTCCGAGCCGCAAAAGACCCTGCGCTTCCTGCGGTCACGCAAGGCCTTCGGCCTCGGCGACTGGCAGCGCTCCCACAACCAGTCGGTGTTTCTCCGCGAGAATCTCGTCCGCAAATTCTCCCTGCTCACGGGAGCCAGCGGTGACGTGATCCTCACCGCGGGTCTTCAGTTCGTCAACACGAACATGACGAAGGACTTTGTCCAGGGCATTGTGTACGGCCTGCAGAAGCGGGGTTTCCCGCAGCACCGGTACGACGCGGTCCGTGTGAAGATGGTGCCGCTGTTGAAATTCCGGCTCGAGGATGTGCTGCCGGATTCCGTCAACCTTGCCCGGGTTGCAACGCGATCCGACCGCATCATCGGGGACGACCATGCACCCGGACAGAACGTGGAGCAGCGGCTGGTGGCAATGGTGCGGCAGGCGGCCGCGGATTCGGCACGCCCGGCCCAGGTGATCCGCCGGCTCAAGGTGGTGGTGGATCAGCACGCATGGATGCAGGTGCAGAACAAGCCGGTGCGCTGGGCGCTCCGCGATGAAATGATCATGCGGCTTGAACGTGCGTATCGCAGGCTGGGGAAGAATGCGGAAGCAGAAAGAGTGGTGGCGATCAAGACATCAGAGGATGTGCTGCGTCAGAACATCCGTTTTTAGTGTCGCGCCTGTCAGCGTGTGACGACAATGCGCAAAGCCGGCTCTGCGGGGACGCGCACCACGAGCATGTGTTTCCCGGCATCAACGTGGTATCCCCTGTCGGGGATCCGCGATCCATCGTGTGCAGCGATGGCCGAGTGTCCATTGATCGTGACTGACGCCGGGAGACCGTCGAAATTGCGTATGCGATAGATGTGCGTCCCGATGTCGGCGGCGAAGCTGTTCTGTGTCGCCGTTGCATTGATGGTCAGCGAGCTTCCAGTCGCGTTCTGTGCGAACGCGATCTCGTCATATTCCCCCCGCTGGCAGCCGAAGCCATCCCCCGCGTCAAGGTAGAGGGTGAAGGCACCGTCGGCGCCGGCGACGACGTCCACCGTGAGTTCGGTGAGTGGAGAGGCGTTGTCGTATTGGACCGCCGCACGCCGGGGGATGATGCTGCCGACACGGAAGAAGCAGGGCAGGCGCCACCAGGGAGCGTCGACGGTGACGAAGCGCCCGCCATCATGGACATCGTTGGTCACGGGATCCAGCCAGCGGCCGCGCGGCAGCCACACCTTCTGGAAGTACTGATGCTCGTTGACCACCGGGGCCACGAGGATGGAGGAGCCGAACATGAACTGGTGCTGAACGTCCCAGCGATACGACTCGGGTTCATCCTGAAACTCGAGCTGCATGGCGCGCATCATGGGGATGCCGGTGAGCGACGCCTCGCGAAAGATGGTGTAGATGTAGGGCATCAGCTCGTAACGCAGGGAGATCATGTCGCGGGCATTGTCCTCGATCTCCTCGCCGAATGTCCATGGTTCCTGGTCGCGTGAGTTGATGGTGGTGTGGTTGCGGAAGAGCGGGGTGAACACGCCGGCCTGCATCCACCGGGCGAAGAGCTCGGGCGATGGGGATCCCACGAAGCCGCCCACATCGGCACCCACGAAGGGCGCGCCCGACAGTCCGAGACCGATGCACATGCGGACAGCGAGGGCGAGGTGGTCGAAGGACGCGACATTGTCGCCGGTCCAGATCGCGGTGTATTTCTGCGAGCCCGCGTAGGCGGCGCGCGTCAGCAGGAAGGGGCGCATATCCGGTGCATGCGCGCGGAGGCCCTCATAGGCGGCCCGCGCTTCGAGGTGGGCGTAGACATTGTGGATCTTCCGGATCGTGGAGTTGCGGCGGTCATCATCGAAGACGACGGTGGTCGGCATCTCGCGACCCCACACGGCCGGCTCGTTCATGTCGTTCCAGAATCCCGCGACACCCTGATCAAACAACCGGGCGTAGTGGGCACCCCACCAGGCGCGGGTGTCGGGACGTGTGAAATCAGGGAAGTGGCACCAGCCGGGCCAGACCTCGCCCTCGTAGAGGGTGCCGTCGGCATGGCGCGCAAAGAGGCTGCGCTTCACGCCCTCGTCGTCGACATGGAAGCCTTTCTCCACCTTGATGCCCGGGTCGATGATGGGCACCACATGGAAGCCCATGCGACGGAGCTCCGCAAGCATGGCGGGGGGATCGGGGAATGCCGCGGTGTCCCAGGTGAAGACCTTGTAGCGGTCCATGTGGCGGATGTCGAGGTAGAGGACGTCGGCAGGGATGCGGCGTGTGCGGAAGTTCCGTGCCACATCCATGAGTTCCGCAGCCGGGAAGTAACTCCAGCGGCACTGCTGGTAGCCCAGCGCCCAGCGCGGAGGCAGGGGCATGCGGCCGGTGAGCGCGGTGTAATGTGTGATGACGCGTTTCATTTCGGGCCCGAAGAAGAAGTGGTAGGTCATCTCGCCATCGGGGGCGCCGAAGGAGTAGGTGCGACGGCTGCCCGCACCCATGGTGAACACGGAGCGATACGTGTTGTCGAAGAAGATGCCGTAGGCGCCGGCGTCCACCACGCCGATGAAGAAGGGGATGGAGACGTAGAGCGGATCGTGTTCCACGCCATAGGCTGGGAAGTCGGTGTTCCACATCACCCATTGATTGCCGCGCTTGTCGAGGTTGCCCGTCTTCTCGCCGAGGCCGTAGAAGCGTGCGGAGGGATCGAGGCGTTTCCAGGTCATGACTTCATGGCCATCCCAGGCATGCCCAAAGGCGGAGTCGTCGGCGCAGAGCTCGGCACCGGTGCGTGTGAGGAAGCGCAGGCGCAGGGGCGATTTCAGGATCTCCACGATGCCGCCTGCGAGGCGCATCACAAGGCGATCGGGTTTCTCCTCGAGCACCCATGCCGCCGGCGGCGCGGTGATGGTGTCAATGGCGTAGGATGGGATGTCGAGGATGCGGCCGTCGCGTCCCACCTGGACACGCACGGTGGCCGAATCGATGACGGTGATGCGCATGACATTGTTCGTGGCGGTGAGTGTGAGCGTTGCGCCGTTGCGTGCATGGGAGGTGCAGTTCCCGAGAAAGGTGTAGCCCTCGCCCCGGGCTGTGCCGATGGTGATGAGCAGGGACAGGATGGCCGTGAGAAATCGCATGGTGGTCCGCTGGTTGGTGATGCGGGAAATGTACGAATTCCCAAAAAAAAAGGCCGCCAGAACGGCGGCCTTTTCAACGGAGGGAGGAGGGATCATTTGACGAGCGTCATGATCCTGGACTGGGTGAAGCCGCCCGCCTTCATGGTGAACATGTAGCTGCCGGAGGGGAGCTGCGATGCATCGAAGGTGGCGTTGTAGAGGCCGGCATCCTTCACATCGTTCACAAGTGTGGTGATCTCCTTGCCGAACATGTCATACACCACGATGCTGACTGCGCTGCGGGAGGCGACGTTGTAGGCGATGGTGGTGGTGGGGTTGAACGGGTTCGGGTAGTTCTGGAGAAGTTCGAAGGACGAGGGATCGGCCACGGAGCTCACATCGGTGGCGATGGAGGCAACCTCGATCTCGTGGGCCTGGAGGATGTCGCCATACTGATGGCCGTCGCAGTAATGTGCGAAGATGATGAGTTCACTCGTCTCACGGGTGGAATCGAGGGAGGTGAAGGTGAAGGTCTTGGTGACCTTGCTGTTCGCCTGCACCGGTGCACCCGGTGAGTTGATCATGACACCCCATTCGTCCGGCACAAGCTGCTTGAGGACGTGGTTGTGCTCATACGGATTGAGCTTTGTCGAGCCGCCGCTGGCGGGATAGAAGGTCTGGATCCATGACAGCTTGTTCTGGTTCTGGGCAATGGAGAGGCGGACTTCACGCGTCAGCGACTGGTGGAAGGTGACTTCCACGTCCATGGTGATTTCCTTGTTGGCCGGATTGTAGAACGATGAGGCGACGCGGATGGAGACGGGGCTGCGGTTGTTGGCGAGCAGGTACTCGGCATAGGACGCCCATTTGTTGCGGTTGGTGGCGATGGCTGCCTCGCCGTCGAACTTGTAGCGATTGATCGAAGCCTGGGGATAGCCGGTGAGGCCGATCTGGTCGCCCCAGATGGCGGTGAACGGAGTCTCCATCACGTCGCCGTTGTGATAGGCGATGGCGACGACCCTGCCAGGGTTGCGGTTGATCACCGCCTTGACGCTGTCGGCGCCGTACGGGCAGTAACCGCACCATGTGCCCGTGCCCTCTTCCATGAGAACAATGGGATCGGCATCAATCTCGCCGTCGGACACATGAACGGTGACGTCGACGTGGATGGTGGACTTGCCGGGGTCATTGGTGACGATGGTGATTGAACCCTTGGACTCGCCCAGCGGCAGGGTGGTGCCGTCGAGGTTGATGGTGAGCTTGTCGGTGCCGCCCATGACGCCGCAGAGGCCGCTTCTCCGCACGAAGGTCATCCAGGACGCGGTGGTGGTGGCGCTCCAGGTCAGTTCCTCGGTGCCGATGTTCTTCATGGTGATGACGACCTGCGGCTTCGTTCCCTGCTTGACCCACTTGTCGATGGACGTGGGGGAGAGAGTTGCGGCGGGGCCCGGGGAGGCTTCGGTGTTGAGATATTCGTTGACATCGACGGCGATGTTCGATGCGTTCTCGCCACCGGCGGCATAGATGAAGTTGTTGATGACGGCACCCTGGGAGAGGATGTTGACACCGGTGGGTTTGTACTCGAGCGTCTCCCATTCGTCGTTGGCGACGTGGTAGCGGAACGAGCGCTGGGTTGCGGGGGCGTTGTTGTCGATTGACGGCCAACCGGCGAAGAAGTAGGCATAGTCGCCGAGGCCGGCGCCGGTCATGTAGATCGTCGGGCCGATGGGATAATCCTTGACGCGCGTCCATTTCAGCATGCCGTCCACGATCTCACCGCGGTAGACATTGGCTGAGTAGCGGAAGGAGTAGTTGGCGGTGAAGCCGCCGGCGCAGATGATGGCATTGCCGACCGTGGCGGCCGAGAGGCGGCTCAGGCAGCGCGGGAAGGGGGTGTCCTCGGACCAGGTGTTGGTCGCAGGATCATACACCTGCACAACGTTGAGGGAGTCGGTGGATTTGACGCCGAGGCCGGCGATCACATACATCTTGTTGTTGAGCACGCCGGACACCGCATAGCCCTGCGGCTGCGGCATGGCGGCCTTCAGGGTGTAGTTGTTCGTGGCGGGGTCGTATTCGTAGCACACCGTCAGAGCCTTCCATCCTGTTCCGACGTTCTCGAGGCCGGCGGTGATGTAGATCTTGCCGTTGATGGTCTGTGCCTGGCCGTTGATGAACTTCGCGACGGGGAAATCCTTGATCGCCGTCCACTGGTTTGTGCCGGGATCGTATTTGTAGCTTTTGGCATCGTAGGAGTTGCCCGTTGTGACGCCGGCGAAGATGTACATCATGCCGTCCGCGGAGGCGACGGTATGGTACTTCTTTGGTGCGGGCAGGGCGGTGGCAGTGTTCCACATGCCCATCATCGCCTTGGCGGGCAGCACCTTTGGCTGCGCATAGATGGCGTTGATGCCGGAGCTGATGTTGTCGTCGTTCGACACCACCTGCGCGGATCCGCTGGTGACACAGGTCAGAAACAGACCCGCGAGAAGAAGAACCGGAACAAAACGTTTCATTCTGAACCTCATGGTTGTGAAGGTTGGAAGAGATCGGATGTGTATGGCGCGATATCGTCGGCGTGTGTGAGGTGGACGATCCAGTCGCGGGCGGCGAGGTCGTCCACGGCATCCCGGCCCTGCTGGAGCGGGATGTGATGGCGGTGACAGAAATGCCAGATGTCGATCGGGGCGCGGAGGATTTCGAAGAACAGCGCCTCGGCCACGGTCAGCGTGCCTCCGTGTTCGATGCGTTCGAGGATGCCGTCGGCTGCGGCGAGCCCGGCAGGCTTGATGTGGCGGCTCGTGAAGAAGTGGTTCGGCTGGTGTTCCAGCTCACAGATGGGGAAACCGTTGCCGCCCTTCTGGAGAAGCGGGAGGAAGGCAAAGGACACAGGCAGAACCTCGCCGTCGGGAAAGAGCTCATCCCAGACTGGCGGATCCTGTTCCCTGAGCCATGCGAAGAACCGCAGTTCCCGCGGAGGGAGCGTCATGAGATGGTCCGTGGCGAATTCCGCCTGCAGCGCAAGGATGTCTTCCGAGGAAAGGGAGTCCACATCCTCGTCGGCGAGGATGATCCACAGTTGACCGTGGGATCGGATGGATGCCGCAAGAGATGCCGGCGGGACTGCCATCAGCAATGGCCTTTCAAGGGAAGAGAGAGAGCGTGGAGAGGGAAGGGAGGACCATGGATGTCCGTATCCGGTTGAACGTGCCAATATACTGAGAATTCCACGACATCGCACATGCCGGCGACACGAAATATTCCCTCGTGCCGGAGGTGCTGTGGCCCCCCCCAGGATCGGCGGTGTGTGTGGGGGGGGGGAGAGAGTCGAGGGGCACGAAGCGCACGGCAGGCTGGTTATCCTTTTGTCCAACAACGATTTGCGGTGAGCGGGACTTTTCGGAGCATGGCACGGTCCCTCCTGGTGAATCAGAAACGATCCGCTTCGTTGTGGGAAAAAAAAGGTGCGTCGCTGCGATGGAAAGCGCCTGTTTCAGACAGAAAACGAAGGAAAAAAAATAATTGCCGCCCCCGCCAGTTGGCGCCTTGCATCTATCCGATTTTTCTCCAAATTTTGTGTCCAGTGGAGGAAAGTGGAGGAAAGTGGAAATAACTGGAGGATGGAGGTCGTTTCACCCCATGGCGGATTTCGAAGGCAGTTTTGAGTGTGTTCTCGACGACAAGGCGAGAATCATCCTTCCGATGAAGTTGCGGAAGGCGATTCCCGCTGATGCGGCGGACACCTTCACGCTCACCCTGTCGCGGGGGGCGACGCCGTGCATTCGCATGTATCCCGAGCATCTGTACCGCCAGCGGTTGGACATTCTGAAGCAGAAGCTCAATCCATTCAGCACGCACCACGACGCATTTCTTCGCAACTTCACCTACCTCTCGCAGAAAGTGACACTCGACAAGCAGAACCGCTTCATCATTCAGGAGAAGCTTCTCCGTCGCGCAAATATCTCGAAAAACGTTCTCATCATCGGCATGCTCGACACGATCGAATTGTGGGATCCGGAAACGTATGATCGCTTCGATGCGGATTTCGACGACGAGTCCTACGCCGACATCGCGGCGCAGATCATGGGAGGCGAGTAGCAGTGTGTGTGCAGTGGACACCTATCACGTTCCGGTTCTCGCCGACGTCACCGTGCAGCACCTTGTCTGGAACCCCTCCGGCGTCTATGTGGATGGCACGCTTGGCGGCGGCGGTCACAGCGCACTAATCCTTCAACAGCTCGCCCCCGATGGGCGCCTCCTTGGATTCGACCAGGATCCGGAGGCTTTGACATTCACCCGCACACGCATCACTGGTGATCCTCGCATGACCTTCATCCACAGCAACGTTCACGACCTTCGGCATCAGATGTCTCTACGGGGCGTGTCCCGCATCGACGGGTTGCTGCTCGATCTGGGCATCTCGTCGCACCAGGTGGATGAAGCGCGCCGTGGGTTCAGCTTCCGCCACGACGGGCCGCTCGACATGCGCATGGATGCGGGGGCACGGATGACGGCGGCCGATTTGGTCAACACAGCCCCGGCGGAGGAGCTGGCACGGATCATGTTCGAGTATGGCGAGGAGCGCCACAGCCGCCGCATCGCTGCAGCCATCGTCCGCCACCGCCTTGTGCAGCAGATCCGCAGCACGACGGAGCTCGCGGAAGTGATCGGATCCTGCATCCCCGCCCATCACGCGTCGAAGACGATGGCGCGGGTGTTCCAGGCGTTGCGCATCGCCGTGAACGATGAGCTCGCCGTGCTCGACGCCACACTGCGGGAGGCGTTCACCATGCTGACAGTGGGCGGGCGCATTGCCGCCATTTCCTATCACTCGCTGGAGGACAGGAGGGTGAAGGCGTTCTTCCGTTCGGAGGAGAATCCCTGCACCTGTCCCCGCAGTCTGCCGCGCTGTGTGTGCGGCAGGGTGCCCCGGTTGCGGCCGCTGACGCGTCGGCCGATCGTGCCGGACGATGACGAGATCGCAGCCAATCCGCGGGCTCGCAGCGCCAGGCTTCGCGTCGGAGAGAAGATCCATGAATAGGACTGCACGCAACATCCTTCCGGGCGCCTTCGTCGACGCCATCGGCCCCACCGTGACTGCGGGGCGCCGCACCTCGGGCATGAGCACCTTCGCCATCGTGTTGCTGCTCGTGCTGGCCACCTTCATCGTCACCGCGTACATCTCCAACACCTTCCGGGTGGATGCGCTCATGATTCAGATCACCCAGCTCGAGAAGGAGGAGCAGTCGCTCATCCAGGAGCAGGAGAACGTCCGTGCGGAGATCAACATTCTCTCGAGTTACGACAACATCTACCGCCGGGCGACGATGGAGCTGGGGCTGATCCGTTCCGGCATGCAGCCCTATCAGCTCGTGGTGCCGAACCTCCCCGACACACAGGAAGCGGGAGACTAGGCGGATGATCCACACTCCTCGCGACACCCCCCCCGGAGCACGTCCGCGGCAGGCCCGAAAGGCCGGTCCGCGGCGTCTCTATCTCATGCTCTCGTTGTTCATTCTCGGGTTCTTCATCGTCGGGGTGAAGCTGGTGACCATCCAGGTGCGCGACCGCGAGAAGTATCAGGAGATGGCGCGTGTGCAATACGAGAGCAGGGAGGTGATCCGCTCGTCGCGTGGTCTGATCTACGACAGGAATCGTTCCATCCTCGTGAGCAACATCACCGAATACACCATCGCCTGCGATCCTGTGGTGCTGGAGAAGCGGGACTCCGTGGCCACGGTGCTGAGCTCCGTTCTTGCGCTGCCGCGCCCCGAGCTGCGTGCGAAGCTGTGTGACACGACGCGGCGCTACGTGGTGCTTGCGAAGAACGTGCCGGAGGTGGTCGGGCGGACCTGCCGCGACATGAAGCTCCGCGGGCTCATCATCCTTCCGACACCAAAGCGCCGCTATCATTTCCACACGCTTGCCGGGCAGGTGATCGGCTATCTCGACCACGAGAACCGCGGCATGAGCGGGCTCGAGGCATATCTCGACAAGGAGCTCTCGGGCGAGCCGGGATACATCGTGTATCAGCGCAATGCCACCGGCCGTCGCAGGCCGGACGTGGAATACCCGAGCCGCGAGCCCGTGAACGGACGGAGCGTGGTGCTGACCATCGACCAGGTGTATCAGTCGATCGCCGAGGAGGAGCTGTCCAAGGGCGTGGAGAAGTACCAGGGGCAGGCGGGGCGCTGCATCATCATGCAGCCGCGCACGGGCGAGATCCTTGCGATGGCGAACTACCCGAGCATCGATCCGAACCGCTTCTACGAATACAAGTACGAGAACGCCCGCAACCGGTCTGTCACCGATCTCTACGAGCCGGGATCCACCTTCAAGCTGGTGGCGATGAGCGCCGCGTTGAACGAGGGGCTGAACAGCCCGGAGGACATGGTGGATGGTCTGGGAGGCAGGTGGGTGTATGACAAGCCCGAGAACGCGATCGTGGACGAACACAAGTTCGGGCAGGCGACCCTGCGTCAGGCCTTCGAGTACTCCTCGAACATCATCCATGCAAAGCTTGCCGAAAAGGTGGGGGCGGAGCGCTTCTTCAAATACGCGCGCAACTTCGGGTTTGGTGTGAAGACCGGCATCGAACTTCCCGGCGAACAGGGGGGCGACCTCAAGAAGCCCGTCCAGTGGGCCGGGTCGTCGCTCAAGTATCTCGGCTTCGGGTATGGCGTGGCGGTGACCGCGATCCAGCTTGCCTGCGCCTATGCGGCCATTGCGAACGACGGCCTCCTGATGCGGCCGATGATCCGCAAGTGGCTCATCGACGGCGACCGGGCGATCATCGACGAGAAGGTGCCGCAGGTGGTGCGCCGGGTGGTGAGCTCGCAGACAGCGGCCACGATGCGTGAGTTCATGGAGGGGGTGGTGGAGAAGGGCACGGCGCGTGCCGCCCGCATCCCCGGCATCAGGGTGGCGGGCAAGACGGGGACGACGCAGCGCATCCTTGCCGGCAACTATTCGAGCACGTCACACATCGCCTCCTTCGTGGGCTTCTTCCCGGCCGACAACCCGAAGATCCTCATCCTTGTGATCGTGGATGCACCGAAGGTGGGCGGCTTTGGCGGGCTGGTGTCGGCGCCGATCTTCCGCGAGATTGCGATGCGCATCATCAACTCGTCGAACGAATTCGCCAAGGAGCCGGAGCGGCCGCGCTTCGCCGGCGTGGACAGCGGCCGTGTGACCATGCCCGCCTTCGTGGGCCTCTCCCCGCTGTCGGCCACGCGTCTCGCCAGGCTCCGCGGTCTGCCGGTGGGCTTCGACGGCAGCGGCGACCTCATCCGTGAGCAGTCGCCCGCCGCCGGCACCAGCGCACCGATCGGAACGCCGGTGACCCTGCGCCTCTCCGATCGACGTGCGGGCGCTGCGGCCATGCCCGACCTGCGCGGCCTCACGTTGCGGCAGGCTGCCGCATGGCTCCGGAAATCCCATGTCCGCGTCTCGGCCCGCGGCAACGGCATTGTCCGCTCGCAGTACCCGCTGCCGGGCGAGACGCTGGCCGGAGCCTGCGTCCTCGAGTGTCTCCCGTCACGCTCCCTCACCACCATCGTGTACTGACCCGGCATGAACTTCAACCAACTCTCCTCAAAGGCGACGAACCTCACGGCCCCCGTGAATCTCTCCGACATCATCAGCGATGTCGCGGTGGTGCAGATGTTCGGCCCGCATGACGTGGGGGTGTCGGGCATCACCACGGATTCACGGGAGGTGCGCGACAGGAGCCTCTTCGTGGCCGTCGAGGGTGCATCGGTGGACGGGCATGACTTTGTGCAGCGCGCCATCGAGCAGGGCGCCGGCACGGTGGTGATCCAGCTCCGGCAATACGAGGCGGGGCTGAAGCATCTGCTGTCGGCCGCGTACGCCCAGCACAATGAAACCACCGTGGTCATCGTCGAGAACTCACGCGACGCCCTCGCCATCCTCGCCGACCGTTTCCATCGCTCACCATCGAAGAAGCTGCGGCTCGTCGGCATCACCGGCACGAACGGGAAGACGACGACGTCCTGCCTCATCGACGCGGTGCTGCGCGCGGCAGGCGAGCGGACCGGGCTGATCGGCACAGTGGAGTACCGCATCGGGCGCACGGTGATCCCGGCGTCGCTCACCACGCCGCAGGCGGTGCAACTCCATGCACTGTTCGCGGACATGGTCGCCGCCGGCTGCACGTCGGCCGTGATGGAGGTGTCCTCGCACGCGCTCGCCCTGGACCGCGTGAAGGGCATCGGCTTCGACATCAGCATCTTCACGAACCTCACGCGCGATCATCTCGATTTTCACACCGACATGGAGGATTACGCCGCGGCGAAGGCGCTGCTGTTCTCCCGCCATACACGCGGAACGGCGGTGGTGAACATCGACGACCCCGCGGGAGCACGCATGCGCAAGGCCTGCCGCCGTCCGGTGGTGACGTATGGGACGAGCGCGCGTGCGGCAGTCCGCATCATGGACATCCGTCAGATGCGGCGCCTGATGGAGGTGGACGTCACATGGCGGGGGGCGGCGTACACCATCGTATCGCCACTCACCGGCCGCTTCAACGCCTTCAACCTCACCGCGGCATTTGCCGCCTGTGCGGCAGCGGGCATCGCACCCGGGGTGATCCTGAAGGGACTGCGCTCGGTGAAATCCGTGCCCGGCCGTTTCGAACGCATCGTGTCGCGCGACGGTGTGACGGCCATCGTGGACTATTCGCACACGCCGGATTCATTGCAGAACGCCCTGGCGACCGCATCGGCGCTGCCCGTGCGGAGCGGCCGGGTGATCGTCGTGTTCGGCTGCGGCGGGGATCGCGACCAGGGCAAGCGTCCGCTGATGGGGGCGATCGCATCGGAGCACAGCGACATCGCTATCGTGACCTCCGACAACCCGCGCACGGAGTCGCCGCGCGCCATCATTGATGCCATCGTGGCGGGGATGACCGGTGCGGCGACACAGGTTGTGCGCGTGCAGCGGGAGAAGGCGATCCGGCATGCCGTGCGGATTGCCAAGCCGGGGGATGTGATCCTCGTGGCGGGCAAGGGGCACGAAACGTATCAGATCATCGGCAGGAAACAATCGCCGTTCGACGACCGGGAGGTTGTGCGCCGATGCTTCGACGAGCTGCGCGGAGGGGTGGGGCGATGAGGAGATTCACTGTTGAACAGATGCTTGCCATCCCGCACGACATGGCGCGGAACATGGCGGGCATTCTGACAAGCACGCCCCGCGGCATCTCGACAGACACGCGCACCCTGAAATCCGGCGATGTGTTCGTGGCGCTGCGTGGCGACACCTTCGACGGCCATGCCTTCGTGGGGCCGGCGCTGGAGGCCGGCGCGCGTTTCTGCATCGTGGATGCGGCATGGATGAAACGGCACATGGGGGACTTCGGCGGGCAGCCATTGCTGGTGGTGCGCGACACGACGGCGGCCTACGGAGCGCTGGCGGCGACGTATCGCGGGCGCTTCGCCATTCCGGTGATCGGTGTGACGGGGTCGAACGGCAAGACCTCCACGCGGGAGATGATCGCCGCGGCGCTCGGCACCACGATGACGGTGCTGCACACGGCGGGGAACTTCAACAACCAGATCGGTCTGCCGCAGACGCTGTTGCGCCTCGACGCACGGCACGAGGCCGCGGTGCTGGAGATGGGCACCAACCAGCCCGGCGACATCGCGGAACTCTGCGCCATCGCCCGGCCCACGATCGGGCTCATCACGAACATCGGTCGAGCGCACATCGAGCGGCTCGGCTCGCGCGAGGGGATCGCCCGGGAGAAGGCGGCCCTGTTTGCCGTGCTCCCGAAGGACGGCACCGCGGTGCTCAACTCCGACGAACCCCTGCTCGCGCCCCTGCTTCGCCGCGGTCAGCATCGCATCACCTTTGGCACCGCCAGGACAGCCGCGGTGCGCATCGTCCGTGTGGAGCTGGACCGCAGCGGTCGCCCGACCGTGACGATCGAGGCTCACGGGCATCTGCACGCGCCGGTGACGGTGCGTCTGCGCGCTCTCGGCCGCCATGCCGCGTGGAACGCCGCGGCAGCGCTGGCCACGGCCATTGCCGCCGGGTGTACGGCCGACGTGGCGCTGGACGCCGTCCGCCGCGTCGCCGCCTTCGACAAGCGCATGGCGGTGAGCCGCGTCCGCGGTCTGACGATCATCAACGACACCTACAACGCGAACCCGGATTCCACGATCGCGGCGCTCGACACGCTGGCCGCCATGGCCACGCATGGTGCGCGCATCGCCGTGCTCGGCGACATGCTGGAGCTTGGCGGGGACGCCAGGGCGGAGCATGAGCGCGTCGGAGCCGAGGTGGCGCGGCTCGGCATCCCCTTCGTGTTCACCTTCGGCCGGCACGCACGCGCCATTGCCACGGCCGCCGCGCCAGCCGCGAAGCTCTCCCTTCATTTCACCGACAAGGCGGCACTGTGTGAGGCCCTGCTGTCGGTGGCCGACCGGGGCGACATCGTCCTGTGCAAGGGGTCGCGCGGGATGCGCATGGACGAGGTCGTCACGTTTCTCCACCACCGTTTCACCCTGTCGGAGGACTGACCGCCATGCTGTACATGCTCCTCGAATGGATCAACCGCGTCGCCAGCCCGCCGGGCTTCGACGTCTTCCGCTTCATCACCTTCCGTGCGGCTGCTGCTGCGATCACGGCACTGCTCGTGAACTGGGTGCTCGGACCGAAGATCATCGCGCTGCTCAAGCGCCGGCAGATCGGCGAAAGCGCGAAGCTTGAGGCGCCGAAGACGCATCTGGCGAAGGCGGGGACGCCCACCATGGGCGGCCTCATCGTCGTGAACTCCATCCTTGTGCCCACGCTGCTGTGGGGCGATCTGTCGAACACCTATGTGTGGCTCATCATTGTGGCCACCGCGGCACTCGGCGTTGTCGGCTTCCTCGACGACTATCTCAAGGTGGTGAAGAAGCGCCCGAAGGGACTCATCGGCGAGTACAAGATCGTGGGGCAGGTGCTGGTGGGACTTGGTGTGGGAGCAGTGCTCTACTTCGGACCGCAGTTCGCCGGCTACAACTCCGTGACCAACGTGCCGTTTCTCAAGAACATCACCATCGACTTTGCGTGGATGTACATCCCGGTCGTGATCTTCATCATCACGGCCACGTCCAATGCCGTCAACCTCACGGACGGTCTGGACGGCCTCGCCATCGGCACCACGGCCATCGCCTTCATCGCCGTCTCCATCATCTGTTACGTGAGCGGCAACGCCATCTACGCGAGGTACCTCAACATCCTCTTCCTCCCCGGCAGCGGTGAGCTGACGATCTTCAGCGCGGCGGTGATCGGAGCGGGGCTGGGTTTCCTCTGGTTCAACGCGTATCCGGCCCAGGTGTTCATGGGCGACACCGGCTCCCTGGCTCTGGGTGGTTCACTCGGCATCATCATGGTGATGGTGAAGAAGGAGCTCCTGCTGCCGGTGCTTGGCGGCATCTTTTTCGCGGAGACGCTGTCGGTGTTGATTCAGAAGGTGTACTTCAAATACACGAAGCGCAAGTACGGGCAGGGGCGGCGCGTGTTCCGCATGTCGCCGCTGCATCACCACTTCGAGCTGCTGGACTGGCCCGAGCCGAAGATCGTGACGCGCTTCTACATCATCGCCATCATTCTCGCGATCGTCAGTCTCGCCACGTTCAAGGTCCGCTGATCCATGGTCACATCCGCCTCCATCTCCACCACACGATTCACCGTTCTCGGGGCCGCGCGCTCGGGGCTGGCGGCCGCGCGTCTGCTGCACGCCGGCGGTGCGGCGGTGCTCGTGTCGGAGCAGGCCTCCGAGGAGCGCATGGCGGCGGTGGCGGCGGAGCTCCGTCAGGAGGGCATCCCGTGCGAGTTCGGCGGGCACAGCGTCCGCGCCTTCGAGGCGGGGTGTTTCGTGGTGAGTCCGGGCATCCCATCCGACGCCCCGGCGCTGGTGCGTGCGGCATCGCTCGGCATCGAGGTGATCTCGGAGATCGAGCTCGGTGCGCGGCTCTGTCCGGCGCCCATCATCGCGGTGACCGGAACGAACGGGAAGACCACCACCACGACGCTCATCGGTGAGCTGTTCATGGATGCGGGGGCGGACACGATTGTTGCGGGAAACATCGGCACGGCATTCTGTGACGCGCTGCGTGAGCGACCGGCGCCGCAGATCGCGGTGCTCGAGGTGTCGAGTTTCCAGCTCGACCACTGCAGCACGCTCCACCCCGTGGTCGCGGTGCTGACCACCATCACGCCGGATCACCTGTACCGCTACCACGGCAGCATGGTGGAATACACCGATGCGAAGCGCCGGGTGTTCCGGAATCAGAACGCCTCGGATGCGGTGATCTACAATGCCGACACGCCCTCGACGGTGGACGCCGTTGCAGACGCCCCGTCGCAGCGCCTCGGTTTCAGTGTGACGCGCACGCTGGAGCGCGGCGGCTGGCGTGAGGGGGACGCGCTCGTGATCAGCCTGGGCGGGGGCGTGGAGACGCTCTGCCGCATCGGCGACCTGCGCATCGGCGGTGCGCACAACCACCGGAACATCCTCTCCGCCGCTATCGCGGCGCGGCTCCGCGGTGTGCCGCTCGACAGCATCCGTCGCACCCTGGCCACCTTCCGCGGTGTGGAGCACCGGCTGGAGGCCGTGCGAACGCTCGACGGTGTGGACTGGATCAACGACTCCAAGGCGACGAACGTGGATTCCGTTGTGACGGCCCTTGAGAGCATCGAACGTCCGATCATCCTCATCGCCGGCGGGCGCGACAAGGAGGCCCCCTACAACCCGCTTCTGGTCCTGGTGCGCGAGCGAGTGCGTGCGGCGGTGCTCATCGGCGAGGCCGCACCCATCATCGAGGCCGCGCTGGGCGGGGTCACACGCACCGTGCGTGCGGCGGACATGGCGGACGCGGTGATCATCGCCCGCTCACTGGCGCAGTGCGGCGACGTGGTGCTGCTCTCGCCCGCATGCTCGAGCTTCGACATGTTCGCGGATTTCGAGGAGCGCGGCCGTGTGTTCAAGAGCCTCGTGGCGGCGCTTCCTGAAGGGGGCATCGGATGAAGCAGCGCATCGGCCACATCGACATCTTCGTGTTTCTGAGCGTGCTCGCACTCATGTTGTTCAGCATCGGGCTCGTCTACAGTGCCTCGGCGGAGATCAGCGGGATGCAGCACAAGGGCGACACATCGTATCTGTTCCGCTCCCACGCGATCCGCGTGGCACTCGGCATCATCGCCCTCTTTGCCGGAATGATGCTGGACTATCATGTCTACGCGAAGTGGAGCAAGTTTCTTCTGCTCATCGGCATCCTCCTGCTGGGGGCGACGCTGCTTGGCGGCTTTGCCACGAAGGGTGCACAGCGCTGGGTGGGCTGGGGCCAGATGCGCTTCCAACCCTCGGAGTTCGCGAAGTTCGCGCTCATCATCCATCTCGCCGTGCTGCTTGCCGCCAAACAGGACTACATCCGGGATTTCAAACGCGGCTATCTGCCCCTGCTCGTCTGGGTGGGCATCGTGGTGGTGCTCGTGTTCTTTCAGCCCAATTTCAGCACCGGTGCACTCATCCTCGGCATCAGCTTTCTCCTCCTGTTCATCGGGCGGGTGAAGGTGGCGCACATGGTGTCCACGGTGGTGATGGGGCTTCCGCTTGTCTTTGTCTATGCCGTGTCGGAGAGCTACCGCATGAAGCGCCTGCTGGCGCACTTCACGGGGGACGACGTGGTGTCGGCCAAGGTGACGGCCGCGAAGTACCAGATCGAACAGGCGGTGATCGGACTCGGGAACGGCGGCATCCTGGGTGTGGGCATGGGCATGAGCAAGCAGCGTGAACTGTTTCTGCCGGAATCCTACACGGATTTCATCTTCGCCATTGTCGGTGAGGAATACGGCCTCATCGGCACGCTCATCATCCTCGGGCTGTTCGTTCTCATCCTCATCCGCGGGGTGAAGATCGCCAAGCATGCCCCCGACGATCTCGGTCGCTTCCTTGCCGCAGGCATCACCATCGTGATCGTGATGTATGCCCTGGTGAACGCGATGGTGACGACGGGTCTCGCTCCGACCACCGGTCTGCCTATGCCTTTCCTGTCGTATGGCGGCACGGCGATCATGTTCTCGGCCTACGCCGTGGGCATCCTTTTGAACATCTCCATGCAGACCTCCATCCGCCCGCGCGTCCGGCGTGCCGCGGCGCAGGAGCCGGGCATCAAGGCGGGGGAGTTGTACGATGAGTGAGCCGCGCACCTACCTCTTCGCCGGCGGCGGCACGGGCGGGCACATCTACCCCGGACTCGCGATCGCGCAGGCGCTGGCTGCGCTAGATCCCGGCAGTGTGATGCACTTCGCCGGCTCGCGTGAGCGCATCGAGGCGCGCGTGGTGCCGCAGGCGGGGTACGGATTCCATCCCATCTGGATTGCCGGCATCCAGCGCCGGGCATCTGCTGCCACGCTGCTGCTGCCGCTCAAGGTGGCCGTGTCGCTCATCCAGTCCCTGATGCTTCTTCGCCGGCTCGCCCCCGTGGCGGTGGTGGGGACGGGCGGATACGTGTCCGGTCCCGTGCTGTTCATGGCCGCGATCACCGGGCGTCCCACGCTCATCCAGGAGCAGAACAGCCATGCGGGTGTGACGACGCGTCTGCTCTCACGCTTCGTGGACGAGGTGCATGTGGCCTTTGCGGGGACGCACACCCGGCTTCCGAAGGCGAGGCGCATCGTGGACAGCGGCAACCCCGTGCGCCGCATGGCGGTGATGGACCGTGCGGCCGCATGTGCGCGCTTCGGCCTCGATCCCGCACGTCGCGTCGTGTTCGTGTTCGGCGGTTCGCAGGGGGCATCATCCATCAACCGTGCCATCGCCGCCCTGCTGCCGCGCCTCGACGAAGCCGGCGTGCAGCTCCTGTGGCAGACCGGCGGCCGGGATGCGGAGGCCATGCAGGCGCTCTGCACCGATGGCGGGCACCATGCCACGGTACGGGCATACATCGACGACATGGAGGCGGCCTACAGCGCGGCGGATCTCGTGGTGTGCCGTGCCGGAGCGGCCTCGCTTGCGGAGATCACCATGCTCGGCCGGCCGGCGGTGCTCGTGCCCTTCAAGCACGCCGCGGCCAACCATCAGTATCACAACGCCCGTGCGCTGCACGATGCCGGCGCGGCGGTCATGGTGGAGGACGACGACCTTGGGCGCCTCGGGGAGGTGCTGACCGGACTGCTCGGCGATCCGGCGGCGCTGGCGCGCATGGCGGAACGCAGCCTCCACGCCGGCCGTCCCGACGCCGCGGTGGACATCGCCCGTGCCGTGCTGCGGCTCTCCCATGCGTCAAGGAGGAGGTCATCATGAGCACCACCACGCAGACATTCCAGCGGAAGAACACGCTCTACTACATCAGCCTTCTGGTGTACGTCATCTTCTTCGTGGTCTACATCCTTTTCACGGCCACGATCACCGACGACACGATCATGTTCGGGTTCCGTGATCCGGTCTTCTACATCATCGGCATCTTCATCCTCCACGCGGTGGTGATGCTGCTGGTGAATGTGGCGCGCAACCAGCGGCTCATCATCGAGCCCGGCCGCATCGTGGTGAAGACGCGGTACAGCGAGCGCGTCATCCCCACGTCCCAGATCGTGCGCATCGTGCTGCGGCACGAGCGCCGCAACTTCTACGACGGAACCTATGCCGTGATCAAGCTGCGCGTGGTGAACCGGCGCCGCTGGCTCCGCATCCGCGCCTCCAACTGGGATCGCGAGCACGAGCTGTACGCGCTGTTCCAGGCGATGAAGCAGAACCTGAAGAAATGAGGCACCGGAGCACCCCATGAAATTCGCCAACATCAAACGCATTCACTTCGTCGGCATCGGCGGCATCGGCATGAGCGGCATCGCCGAGATCCTGCTCAACCAGGGCTTCGCCATCTCCGGGTCCGACCTCTCGTCCACCGAGATCACGCAGCGGCTCGCAGGGCTGGGTGCCCGCATCCACACGGGGCATGCGGCCGCGAACGTCCAGGATGCCGATGTGCTCGTGTACTCCTCCGCGGTGACGTCCGACAATCCGGAGGTGGTGGAGGCGACACGGCGGAAGATCCCCGTCATCCGGCGCGCCGAGATGCTCGCGGAGGTGATGCGTCTCCATCACGGCATCGCCGTTGCGGGCACGCATGGGAAGACGACCACCACATCCATCATCGGTCAGATCCTCATCGAGGCGGGGATGGATCCCACGGTGATCGTCGGAGGAAAGCTCCACGCCTTCGGCGGCACGAATGCGCGCCTCGGCAGGGGCGAGTTCATGGTGGTGGAGGCGGATGAATTCGACCGCTCCTTCCTTCAGCTCAACCCCACCATTGCCGTGCTCACGACGCTTGAGGCCGAGCATCTGGACATCTACCGCGACCTCGACGACCTGAAGCGCGCCTTCATCGAGTTCGCGAACAAGGTGCCCTTCTACGGCTTCATCGCGTTGTGCCTCGATGAACCGGCGCTCCAGGAAATCTACCCGGAACTCGACCGCAAGGTGATCACCTACGGGCTCACCCCGCACGCCGACGTGCAGGCCGTCGACATCCGCCAGACGGGTGGCACCTCGGAGTTCACTGTTCTGCGCGGGGGCACGGAGCAGGGCCGCATCATGCTGCACGTGCCCGGGGAGCACAACATCAAGAATGCCCTCGCGGCGTTGACGGTCGCCGGCGAGCTCGGGCTTCCCTTTGCGACCTCCAGCGCCGCGGTGGGCGCCTTCCGTGGCGTCATCCGACGCTTCGAGGTGAAGGCCGACCTGGGCGGTGTGATGGTGGTGGATGACTACGCACATCATCCCACCGAGGTGCGTGAAACGCTGCGGGGCATGAAGGCCGGGTGGCGCCGACGTGTGGTCTGCGTGTTCCAGCCGCACACGTACACGCGCACGCGCGACTTCGTCCGCGAATTCGGGCAGGCCTTCATGAACGCCGACGTGCTGATTGTCACCGACATCTACCCCGCGCGCGAACTCCCGATCGAGGGCGTGACCGGCGAGATGATCGCCCAGGCAGCCAGGAATTTCGGGCATCGCGATGTGCGCTTCGTGCCCGACAAGGCCGCCGTGCCGGCAGTGCTTGCCGACATCGTCCGCAGCGGCGACATCGTGATCACGATGGGCGCGGGCGACATCTACCGCTTCGGCATGCAGTTCGTGGACATCCTGCGGGAGAGGGAGGTCTGATGCTGGCTCTCGACGCCATACGGACCATCTGCACGGGCAGGATCGCCATCAGCGAGCCCCTGGCCCCGCTGACGTCGTTCCGCATCGGCGGGCCCGCCGATCTGCTCATCGAGCCCGCCGGCATTGGCGAGGCGCATGAGCTCGTGCGCCATCTGCGGTCGCAGAGCACGCCGTTCACCGTGATCGGGAACGGCAGCAACGTGCTTGTGAGCGATGCGGGCTTCCGTGGAGTCGTGATCCATCTCGGCCCGGGCTTCTCGACCGCCGGGCTGGCCGACGGCGTGGTGACGGCCGGCGCGGGCATGCGCCTTGCCGCGTTCGTGGATTTCTGTGTGACGCGGGGCCTGGCCGGGGTGGAGATGCTTGCGGGCATCCCGGGCACGCTGGGCGGCGCGCTGGTGATGAACGCCGGAGCCCATGGCGGCGAGATCGGTGACACCGTGGTGGATGTGACGGTGCTGCGCGGCGGCGACCTCATGACGCTCCGCCGCGATGCCTGCGGCTTCGTCTACCGCGATTCCGCGCTGCGGGGCGACATCGTCCTCTCCGCGCGCTTCGCCCCCGGGACGGGGGATGTGGAGGCACTCACCGCACGCCGGCGCGAGCTGATCGCGCGTCGCAACGCCACGCAGCCGCTGACGCGACCCAACGCGGGCAGCATCTTCCGCAACCCCGAGGGCACCTTTGCAGGGCGCCTGATTGAGGATGCTGGTCTCAAGGGTGCCCGCATCGGGGGTGCCGAGGTGGCAGGTCTCCACGCGAACTTCATCAGCAACGTGGACGATGCCACGGCGGCCGATGTGGTGGCGCTCATCAATCATGTGCGGGAGCGGGTGTGCGCGCACAGCGGCATCCTGCTCGAACCCGAGATCCGCTTCATCGGCTTCCCCACGGATCCCGTCACCCCCATCCACCAGTGTCACAAGGCGGCGCAGGCATGAACGGCGATCCGCAGCATATCGACAGCACGTACCTGCGTCCCACGGCACCTGCGCCACGGCGGCGGATGCAGCGCGTGCTCATCATCCTCGCCCTGTCGGTGGTGGTGGTGGTGGGGCTCTCGCTCGTGGCCGACCAGTGGATGCGGTCCTCGACGGGGGTGCGCGTCGCCGTAAGCGGCACGCTCTACACCAAGGCCGCCGACATCGAGCGCATGGCGGCGATCCCCGACACGGCGAATCTCGCCGACATCGATCTCATGGCGGTCCAGAAGCTCATCGAGCAGCATCCCTATGTGAAGCGCGCCATCGTGCGGCGTGATCCCCCCTCGACCCTCCTCATCGAGGTGGTGGAGCGCCAGCCCGTCGCCCTCATCATGAATGCCGACGGCACGGAGATGATGATCGACGAGGAGGGCTTCGTGTTTCCCGTCACCGAGTACCCGGGTGCGCAGGATCTGCCTGTGATGACGCGGACGCAGCAGCAGGCCGAAGTGAAGGCCGGCACCCAGCTCACCGACGCACGCGTGCTGGCGGCGGCGCATGTGCTGCAGACGGCGCGCGACCTCGACACCTCGATCTACGACCTCATCTCGGAGGTGCAGCTCGACGGCCGGCAGGATCTTGTGATGTACACCTCCGACTGTGGTGTCCCCGTGATCTTCGGGCCCGATGAGAACACCGTGGCGAAGCTCTGGTCCCTCAAGGCCTTCTGGGAGACGGTGGCCGTGAAGGAGGACCCCGCGCAGCTCGAGTACATCGACCTGCGGTTCAGGAACCAGGTGGTGGTGAAGTGGAACAACGTCATCCAGACGTCGACCGTCACGGCCATCGACTCGACCGACATCATCAAGGACTGACCCATGAAGAAGAAACCCCCTGCTGG
>CAYUYM010000028.1:0-24420 GCA_964449305.1 uncultured Chromatiales bacterium
TCAGCCAGCGTGTAGGCCATCTCGATGTCGGCGGTCGCTCCCGCCTCCTGCATATGATAGCCGGAGATGGAGATGGAGTTGAACTTCGGCATGTGCTGCGCCGTGTAGGCGATGATGTCGGACACGATGCGCATGCTTGGGCCGGGTGGGTAGATGTAGGTGTTCCGGACCATGAACTCCTTCAGGATGTCGTTCTGAATGGTGCCGGAAAGCTTCTCGGGGGAGACGCCCTGTTCCTCCGCCGCGATGATGTAGAGCGCGAGAATGGGCAGAACCGCGCCGTTCATGGTCATCGACACGGACATTTGATCCAGCGGGATCTGATCGAACAGGATGCGCATGTCGAGAATGGAATCGATGGCCACGCCCGCCTTGCCCACGTCGCCACGAACGCGCGGATTGTCGGAATCGTAGCCGCGGTGCGTCGCAAGGTCGAAGGCGATGGAAAGCCCCTTCTGCCCCGCTGCAAGGTTGCGGCGGTAGAAGGCGTTGGATTCCTCCGCCGTGGAGAAGCCCGCGTATTGACGGACGGTCCAAGGACGCTGTGTGTACATGGTGGCGTAGGGACCGCGCAGGAAGGGCGGAACGCCGGCGGCAAAGTCCAGGTGCCTGAGCTGCGCCACATCGTCGGCCGTGTACACCGGCTTCACGGGAATGAACTCCGGCATCATCACGGCAAGGTCGTCGATGGACATGCCATCGAGCATCGTCGCAAGGCGGTCGCGTGCTGCGGTGTCAGAAGCCTTTCGGAGGATTGCCGCGTCGAAGGGAATGGAGGTGAAATCAGGTTTCATCACATTGCCCTCCTTTCGATGCCGAGTCGTTCAAGCAGGGCACGATGTGTTGTGACAAGATTGGCCTTCACGTGAATGAACGCATCCACACCGGCCGCCTGAAGTGCCTCGACGGATTCCTTCGGATATCCCGCCACCACCACGATGGTACCGGGCCTCCCTGCACGAAGCTTCTGCACAAGTTCCGGAACATGCGTGGGATAGAGTTCATCCTCCGCGCAGGCGACCACGATGTCGGCCTCCTGTTCCATGGCGGCATCGGCCGCCTCGTCCATGGTATCGAAGCCGTTGCTGTCGACAACATCGAAGCCGGCGACGCCGAGAAAGCCCGAGGAAAACGCCGCACGGGCGCGCCTCCAGAAAACGGATCCGAACGTTGCGAGCAACACGCGCGGCTTGTGGTCCGCAGCCTCAACGGTGAGGCGGAGGTCCTCGATCTCCTCCGCGGCGCGATGCTGCGCCAGCGGCCCTCGCTCCAGCACGATGGACGCCGATGGATCGAACGACGTGGCGATGGCAGGCCTGGCCACCGGCGTCGGCGAGTGTTCCGTGAGATTGGGATACTGGTTGGTTCCGATCAGAATCTCACGGCGCGTGGCGATGTTTGTGCGCTTGCGTGTGAGGGATTCCGCCAGCATGTCGTGCACCATGCCCGAGGTGAGCGCGGCGATGAGTCCGCCCGCCGCCTCGATGGATTGGAACAGCGTCCACGCCGCCCGGGCCAGTTCCTGCGTCAACGTCTCCACGTGATATGAGCCCGCGACAGGATCGATCACCTGCGTCAGAAGGGATTCCTCATGGAGAACGATCTGCGTGTTGCGGGCGAGGCGTTTCGACAGAGAGGCGTTGGCTGGATTGAGATCGTCGAACGGGTGCACTGTCTGCATGGGGCTGCCGCCAATTGTTGCCGCGATGGTCTCGACAGTGGATCGAAGGATGTTCACATTGGGATCGAACACCGTCTGTGACCAACGCGATGTGCGTGTGTGGATGTTCAGCTCCATGGCCTCCTGCTCCGTTGCTCCGAAGTGCTGGACGATGCCCGACCAGAGCATGCGCACGGCACGCAGCTTCGCGATTTCCGCAAAGAAACCGACACCGATGGGAAGCGTGCAGCGGATGGATCGCGCCGCGGTGTCCACCGGAACGCCCGCATCGGTGAGTCGGCGGAGCATTTCGCAGCCTGCGGCACAGACGAGGGCGAGTTCCTGGGCCGTTGTGGCACCGGCAAAGGCGAAGGGTTCGGCGGAGATGCCGAGCGGGCGGAAGCCCGGGGCATCCGTCGCAGTGCGGATGGCAAGCCCGGCCGCCGTGGCAAAACTGCCCTCATCGAGCGAACCGTTGAGCACGAGGTGGCTGATCGGATCGAAGTCGCATCCGCCCTTCATCGACGTCGGCTCCAGCCCCTGTTCGCGTGCCACATCGATGCACCACCCCAAGACAGTGGATGATTCCAGGCCGGCGCGGAAGGTGACCGGCAGTGAGTGCAGCGGAAGTCCGTTCAGAAGTGTGCGGACATCGTCGACAGACCGCAGAGCGACGCCCCGGCCACGATCGATGGTTGCATCGTTGCGAACAACAAAGGAGATGACGTTCTGTCCCGCAGCGATGGCCTGCCGCAGGTCGGCATTGGCGGAAGCGGGATCATCCACATCCATTTCCTGGGCGATGCCGACGGAGCGGGGACCCTTTGGCAGGTGGTATCCGCGATGGTAGGGGACTTCTGCCGGCAGGCTGTCACAATGGGGCACGCCTGCGAGGTCGTCGCGGAAGGACATGGGCTGAATGCGCAGGCCATTCTCGTCGTTCCAGATGAGCCGCTTGTCGAAGTCGCCGTCCTTGAGTTCCCTGGTGGCGGCCGCTTTCCACTCGTCCGCCGAAGTGGGAGGAAATTCTTCGAAAAGGTGCGTGGTGGCCCCTGATCCGGAATCCGCATCGGGCGGAATCAAACCGGATCCGGGATCGAATGAGTCATTCGTCATCGGCAGTTCCATGTGCTTGTGAAGAAAGGTTGCGATACCATGCCATGCATGAGCGCCCGGAGGCGCGATGCCGCCGGTGTCACCGGCCGCATCGTATCGATACAAAAGTAATGAAATCCCCGGGAGGCGACAACGACGGATCAAAGCGCCACAAGACGAACGGATGGGAGAGCATGTCCGAGAAAGATTTCCGCCAGCTCCTGGAACTTTTGCGGGAGATCGGAGACGAAGAATTCGTGCTGCGGAACGGCATCGACCGGAGCGGCAAGTTCCTGCTCACGCAGGATGGACTCCACCTCGTCTGCCGCCGCCTGCCCGGAGTCCACAAGCACGACGCCCGCCCCCATGGAATCCTGGATCACCTCATGCAGGATGGGGTAGTGCGTGCAGCCGAGGATGAGCGTGTCGATGTTCTGCTCCTTGAGCGGCTCGAGGTACTCGTCGGCCACCATGCGCGTCACCAGCCGTCGCCCCCAGCCCTCCTCCGCCAGCGGCACGAAGAGCGGGCAGGCATGCGATGTCACCACAATGGATGGCTCGATGGCATTGATCGCCTGTTGATACGCCCGGCTGGCCACCGTGGCCCGCGTGCCGATGACGCCCACACGCCTGTTCCTTGTTGCCTGCACGGCCGTCATCGCTCCTGGATGGATCATGCCCACGACGGGAACCGGAAGATGCTCGCGCAGGAGATCCAGTGCAATGGACGACACGGAATTGCACGCAACCACCATGAGCTTCACGTTGTGTTGCATGAGAAAATCCGCATCCTCCATGGCGTACCGCCTGATGACATCAGCCGACTTCCCACCATAGGGAACGCGAGCCGTGTCCCCGAAGTACATGATGCCTTCATTCGGGAAGCGCTTCATGATCTCGCGGACCACAGTGAGTCCGCCGATGCCTGAGTCGAAGACACCGATTCCCCTGTTGTTCACCATATTCACCACCTGATAAAATGTATTGGCTTCATATTCATCCACAATACCTCTTGTTGGGATTGTGGATATGTGGAAAAGTACATGAATCCGACGACGAAACGCAATGAATTCAAGAACCTCCAGCCGGCGAGTTCAAGAATTGCCGCATGTGAACAACATGTTGTCCACATGGTGAAAAAAAACAAGCCCGAGGGCTTGTTTGTGGGAGAGGAAGGAAGGCTGTGGAAAATGTTCATGGATGCGTGAGTTGTCCACAGGATTTCATGGATGCGTGTGGATAACACGTCAGTTTCCTGACCCGGAGAGGTAGGACAACTGTCTGGTCAACTGGGCCACATGTGAACGCATGGTGTCGTCATGTTCCACCGCGTCGGCGATGGTCTTGCACGCATGGATGATGGTGCTGTGATCCCGCCCACCGAAGTGCAGGCCGATGGTCTTCAGGGATGCACGGGTGAAGTGCTTGGCGAGATACATGGCAACCTGGCGGGGCAGCACAATCTCCTGCCGGCGCGTTTTTGCCCTCAGGGAGTTTTCCGACACTTTGAAATACTCTGCCACGATCTTCTGGATCTGTTCCACCGACAGCTCGCTTTTATAGGTGCTGACGATGTTTTTCATCACCACCTCTGCGAGGGCGACATCGATGGGGCGTTGTTCCAGTGTGTGGCGCGCGATGAGGCCGATATAGCAGCCCTCCAGTTCACGGATGTTGGACTTGATGTTGGCGGCGACGAAATCGATCACATCCTGCGGTATGTCGACATGGTCCGCATCGGCCTTCTTGCGCAAGATGGCTATGCGGGTTTCGAGGTCAGGCGGCTGGATATCGACCGTGAGGCCGCACTGGAAACGGGAAATCAGCCGCTCGTCGATGCCCTGGATGTCCTTCGGAGCACGGTCACTGGAGAGGATTATCTGCTTCTTGAGCTGATGGAGCGTGTTGAATGTGTGGAAGAAGGAATCCTGCGTCCGTTCCTTGCCGGAGAGGAACTGGATGTCGTCGACAATGAGGACGTCCATGCTTCTGTAGAAGTTGGAGAACTCGATGGTCTTGTTGCGTTCGATGGCCTCCACGAAGTCGATGGTGAAGCGCTCGCTTGACACGTAGTATATGCGTTTTGCCGCGAATTTTTCCCGAATGGCATTGCCGACGGCCTGGATGAGATGGGTTTTTCCCAGACCAACGCCGCCATAGAGCACGAGCGGGTTGAAGGCTGTTTCGCCTGGGTTGGAAGCCACATTGAGCGCTGCGGCACAAGCAAATTGGTTGCCATCACCGCGGACAAACTTCTCGAACGTGAACTTCGGATCGAGATTGCGCTCGAAGAGTCCTGCATCGCGGTATTCTGATCGGGCTTCAGGCAGGAGATTCTGCCGCGGAATGGCGGCAGGCATGGCTGCTGGAGAGATGCTTTTCGGCACCTTGACGGCATATTGGATTTTCGCATCGTCACCGAGCACAGCGGAGATGCTTGATTGAATGATGGTGAAATGATGCTCCTCGATCCATTCGTAGAAGAAGGTGCTTGGCACCTCCACCGTCAGCAGCCCATCGTGGAGCGATACGGGACGGATCGGTTGAAACCAGGTTTTGTATGTCTGAGCCGGGACGCCCTCTTCGATGAGTTTGAGGACGCCCCCCCATGCGTCCCGGGCGGTCTCGACGGTGGTTGCATTCACAGAGTCGTTCATACGGTTGAAGTTATCCACATGCGGTTGATAAGTCGGGAAAACCGGAAAAATTCACAGGCTTGGCGGGCGTTCGCTGCGGCGGAAATCAACGGATTGGTGTAAGTTGTTGATTTTTCATATTGTTGCGATGTGCTCGCCGCGCAGATTGACGAATGTGATTCCACGTTTGTCCATCGTTCATGCCGGAATATGCCTGGATGGAAAATGTTTTGAAGAATATCCACAAGTTATCAACATGCGCGACCGATGAATGTCGGCAGGACAGTATAGACGACGACGTGACGATTTTCAACAAGAATATTTTGCACGAGGGCTTGACAAGCCAGAAGATTCGAATTGACAAGGGCTTACAATGAAAGTCTCAGACTCAGATTTTTTCGGGGGAGAAACGAGGCGTTTTCCCCGATGAAGAACGAGGAAATGGACTTGATTTTCATTCCCGTTATGTGTAGAATTTGCATGGTGTTTTGGTGCGTCATCTCGGAAAGACTATGAAAAAGCTCCTCGTTCTCTGTTTTCTTTCTGCACTGACCATGGTATCTGCTGTTGCGCAGTACCGTGGTGCCGAGCCACAGAATCCCTCGGTGTCCGAATCCATGGTGAAACAGCCCTCAGGGAATCTTCTCTTCGGGTTTTTCAACCCGGATCGTTTCACCATGTCGCACAGCATCTCGATGAACTACCTTTCCTTCGGTGGGCAGGGCGTTGGTGTCACGATGTATACCAACAGCATGAAATACCGCATTTCCGATCCCCTCACCGTTTCGGCCGACGTCTCGATGATGTTCACCCCCTTCGGTTCCGGTTCACGCTTCATGCAGAACGACGTCAGCAAAATCTTTCTCAACCGTGCGCGTCTGGACTATGCACCCTCGAAGGATTTCCGCATCAGCCTGCAGTATCGCAACATCCCGCTCAACCAGGCCTACCCCTATGGGATGTATGACGGATACGGCTTTTCACGTTTCGACGACGAGAATTGGCCCTGATCCACCCCTCGGTCCCATGTTGAAAACCGGGTACGAGATTCCCGGTTTTTTTTCGTACTTTTTGCCATGACATCACCTCCCAAGAAGCGGCTCGCGCCCAGAAATCTGCTCCTCAACATCGTCATCGTCGTCCTCGGAGGCGTCGTGAGCTTTCTTGGCTACAGCTTCATCAGCAACACCTTCGTGTCCAACACGGTGGAGTGGAAGACAGAGGGATCCGGACGCACGCCGGAAGGCCAGGTGATCCAGCTCGACGTGCAGAATGGCTGCGGCGTCCAGGGCGTGGGCCAGCGCTTCACCGACTACCTCCGCAGGAGGAACTTTGATGTGGTCCAGTCCTCCAACTACAAGAACTTCGACGTGAAGAACACACTGGTCATCGACCGTGTGGGTGACAAGGAGACCGCGCGCAAGGTGGCCCGGGCGCTCGGCGTGAAGGATGATTTTGTGGACACCTGGCTCAACATGGAATACCTGGATCCGGTGACGGTGATCATCGGTCACGACTACAACGAACTGAAACCCTACGAATGACCTCCTCCCCATTTCATCACAACACGGCGGTACGGTGACATCCCACGAACTTGCACGATTCATCTCCCAAAAGGCCCTGGAAAAGAAGGCCCACGACATCATCATCATGGACCTCAAGGGACTCTCCGACGTTGCAGATTTCTTCGTCCTTTGCACTGGTGATTCCGACACGCATGTGAAGGCGATATCGGACTGGATCGACGACGAGCTGCGCCGCAGCGGCAACGCCCCGTGGAAAACCGAGGGTACACAGAAGCTCCTGTGGGTGCTCCATGATTTTGTGGATGTGGTGGTGCACATCTTCCAGCCGTCGGTGCGGGAGTTCTACAGCTTGGAGCGGCTCTGGGGCGACGCCGCCATCGAGCGGGTCGTGGACAACGAGGCCCCCCCGACATTTCATTGAACCATCATTCATCACAGGGAGAACGATACCGTGGAGGAAAACGGTGAAGCACTATCTGCGTGAACGCATCCACAGGACCCTGCATGCGGCCGGGTTCGAGATCGATCCGTTGGGCATCATGCTGGAAAAACCCAGGCAGGCGGACCATGGCGATGTGGCGACAAACGTGGCCATGATCGCGGCCCGTGCCTTGAAGAAGAGCCCCCGCGAGATCGCCCAGCTCATTGTGGACACCATCGAGATCGATCCCCGAAAGATCGCAGATGTCAGCATCGCGGGGCCCGGCTTCCTCAACTTCCGCTATGCAGACACCTGGTTGCATGACGAGCTTGCACGCATCCATGCCCTCGGTGCGGATTTCGGCCGCAGTGATGCCGGCGCAGGGCGGAGCGTGAACCTCGAGTGGGTCTCCGCCAATCCCACCGGTCCGCTGCATGCGGGGCATGGCCGGCAGGTGTGCCTCGGAGAGACGATCTGCAACCTCCTGCAGTGGACTGGATGGACGGTGACGCGCGAGTACTACTTCAACAACGCGGGCAACCAGATGCAGAATCTGGGGCTTTCGATACGTGAGCGCTATCGCGAGCTATGCGGCCTGCCGGTGGATCAGGAGAACATCCAGTACAACGGTTCCTACATCGCCCAGATCGCCGAAGCGATCCGCGGGGAGGCGGGAGATGGGATGCTCGACCAGGATGTGCGCTTCTTCCGCGAACGCGGTGAGAAGTGGTGCTTTGCACTCATCCTTGCGACGCTCGAACGCATCGGTGTCCATCATGATGTGTTCTTCAACGAGGACACGCTGTACAAGACGGGAAAGATCGACGAGGTTCTCGCCACCCTGAAGGAGATGGACCTGGCCTATGAGCTTGACGGCGCCGTGTGGCTGCGAGCATCGGTGCTTGGAGCGGACAAGGATCGCGTCATTGTGAAGAGCAGCGGCGAGCCCACCTACCGGTTGCCCGACATCGCCTATCATCGCGAGAAGATCCTCCAAGGTTACGACAGGATCATCGACATTTTTGGTGCCGACCATATCGCCACCTATCCGGACGTGCTGGCCGGCGTCCAAGCCATGGGTCTCCCCGTGGATCACATCACCGTCATCATTCACCAGATGGTGTCCTTTCTGGTGGATGGCACGCCACACAAGTTCAGCAAGCGTGCCGGCGATGCCTATACGCTGGATGATCTGCTCGACGACGTGGGGGTGGATGCGGTGCGCTACTTCTTTGTGATGCGCAGCGCCGGATCGCATCTGGAATTCGATCTTGCCCTGGCGCGCGAGCAGTCGGAAAAGAATCCGGTCTATTACCTGCAGTACGCCCATGCCCGCATCGCCAGTATTCTGCGCTTCGCCGTGGCGGAGGGCTTCGATCTCTCAGCGCCGGCGGACCTGTCGCTGCTTGCCCACCCGGCGGAAATGACGCTGATCAAGACGCTCCTGGATTTCCCCGAGGTGGTGTCACGCTGCGCGGAGAGCTACGAAGTGCAGCAGTTGTGCACATATCTCACGGATCTTGCCACGGCCTACCACAAATTCTATCACGAATGCCGCGTGGTGACGGAGAACCGGGCACTGAGCATGGCCCGCGTGTTCCTGTGCGCGGCTGCGAAGCAGGTTCTGGCAAACGGCTTTTCCATTCTCGGCGTTTCCGCGCCGGAACGGATGTGATCAGAACGACGTCTCGAATCCCAGGGAGAATGCATTGCTGCCGTAGTCGTAGTAGACAGCGTTGGATTGATTGCGTGTGAAGGAATAGGATGCCGCCACGGTGACACCATCGAAAAGGAGGATCGATGTGTCGAAGGACTTTTCCAGAGTGAGGATCCCGCCGAAGCGGAGATCGCTGCGGAGCACGTCGCCGGAGCCGCCGGCCATCGATGCCGCGTAGGCATAGTCCTTGGCGTGAAGAAAGGCTGTGCTTTGAAACTTCATGGACCACGGCAGGAGCTGCGTGACCACCATGCTGATCTCGCGGCTCTCGTAGGAGTAGGCATCGTCAAAGAGTTCGTCCTCACCGATGAAATCCACCGCTGCGCCGGCGAGGGCCCGCCCGCGGTCCTGCAGGTTCCACCGCTGAAGCAGACGGAGGCTGATGCCGGTGTTTTCGCCAAGGGACTGCGCGATGTTGAGGGATGCGGTCATCTGGCTGGTGGTGGGCTCGTCGAACACGATGTATTGCACGCCGTCGCCAATGCCGCCGTGGTTGCCGAGGCCGGTGCCGACACCGCGCATGCCGTTTCCATACCCGTTTCCACCACCACTGCCATTCCCGTTGCCGCCCCCGCCACTGCCATTGCCGGATCCGTCCACCGAGAGCGGGGACGAGGTTCCGGTGACGCCGGCGGTGGCTGCCTGCGGGATGGCCGGTGTGGTGAGGTAGTGCTTGAAGCCCAGCGTGATATCGGCGATGACGCTGGTACGCGTCTCGAAAGCGAGTGACGATCCGAGGGAGAGGACATTTTCGAGATGGCGGAGATCCATGAAGTTCGCATAGGAGCGGTAGCGGGTGCGCCCGGAGAGCCGGCTTATCCACGACTCGGAGATCTGATGCTGCCACGCCGCCTTGATTGCGGCCTGCGAGTAGTCGTAGTACTCGTAGGCGGATTGATCGAAACGGCTTGTTCCGGAGGCAGAGAGAGTCACACCGTTTTCATCATCCGCCCCGTAGGGCAGCAGCCATGTGGCGCCGAGTGTGTGGATGGAGTACTGTCGGTCGGTCCAAGGTGTGAACGTGGCGAGAAAGCCGGAATAGTTGAAGGACCAGGTGTCCGCTCCACCCACATAGCCATAGGAAAGGTTGGTTCCGGTCATCATTGCCGAGGAGCTTCCGGAATTTCGGAAGGCGTTGTCGTCGAGCATGGTCTCGAACGAGAGTTCACCGACCCACTGTGCGCGGGTCGGAAACGGGGCGAGGGTCAGCAGCAGCAGTACTGCTCCGACCACCCGGCGCGGTGTGGCGATCAGTTGTCGCATTCCCGCCTGCCCCTGCCGCAACGCTTCTGGAGGCCCATGCCACCACAGCGGTTGTCGTTGATGCCGTCGCCGTCCGCATCGATGAAGGTGTCGGATGCACGACCATGGCGCTGGCGTGTCTGGCGGCCCTCGCCACCCGAGCCGGCTGTCCCCTTGCGGCGATCGTCGATGCCGTCACCATTCTTGTCGACGAAGCCCTTGAGCGGGGTTGGTTTTGCCTCATCGCCCTTGGCGGCCTTGGCCGGTGGATCTGCAGGTTTCTGCTGTGGATCCTGCTGCGCGTGTGCGCCGGCGGCCGGGAGGATGAGAAGTGCTGCAAAAAGGATGAGGGTTTTCATGATGGACTCGGGAAACGTTGGGGGCGGCGTCCACAGACGCCGCCCGATTGATGGGGTCACTTGCTGTTTGCGCGAGCTCTGTTGCCACGGCCTGTGCCATCGGCCTTCGGCGTGTTGCCACAGGAGCCGTCACGGAGACGCCGGCGGGATGTGCCGTCTGCGACATGGTCGCACACGCCGTCGCCATTGGCATCGACAAAGTTCGGGCGGACCTTGCCCTGGTTGCCCTGACCATTACCTCTGCCCTGACCGAGGCGCTGGCCCGTGCCATTGCACGTGCCCGGCTTGTCCTGTGCGGAGGCGGGGGTGGCGATGAGGAGACCGAGGGCGAGAAGAGCGAGGGGGGAGAGAGAGAGGAAGCGTTTCATCTGTACACCTGTCTGATACGAATTGTTGTTGGGTGAAATATGCGCGCTGAACTCATGGGTACAACCATCATGCCAGAGGATGCGAATCGAATTCGGATCAGAAACGGCGTATTGAAGCGGTGTCATGCGGAATTCTCGACGATAATGTCGAGATGGTGGGGCGGGTCGGCAGGTTTTGTCGATGCGCGTCGGATTCATGGGAGGAAGCGTCCCGGACATGGTGTTCCGCATCGGGCGCAGAGATTGCCATTGAGCTCGTGGGTGATGACCGAGTATCCGGAACGGACGATGATCGCCTCACCGCACAGATGACACCGAGTGGTGGATCCTTCACGATCCGACACGTTACCGATGTAGACATGATGAAGGCCGTGGGAACGGGCGATTTCGCGTGCCGACAGGAGAAGGAGGCGCGATGTCGGCGGTGGGGTTGTCATTTTCCACGCCGGGTGAAACGCGCTGAAATGCAGAGGGGTTTCGGGACCGGTATATTCTGCAAGCCAATCGCACAGGGCGTGGACCTCACCAGGATCGTCATTTTCCTCCGGGATGAGCAGGTTGGTCACCTCCATCCAGCAGGAGGTTTCACGGGCGATGTGGCTGATCGTTTCCAGCACCACGTCGAGACGTCCCCCACACACGCGGTGATACCATTCCGGAGAGAAGGACTTGAGGTCGACGTTCACCGCATCAATGTGGTGGAAGAATTCCCGGCGTGGTCCATCATTCACATATCCGGCGGTGACGGCCACGGTTTCCAGCCCGGCTTCATGGCATGCGATGGCGGTTTCAATGGCGTATTCCATGAAGATGATGGGTTCGTTGTAAGTGAACGCCACACTGGAGCAGCCCTCACGTTTGGCGGTGAGGACGATGTCCTCCGGCGGGATGGAACCACTCAGGCGCTCGGTATCCCGTTCGGTGGAAATCACATGGTTCTGGCAGAAGCGGCAGGAGAGGTTGCATCCGATGGTGCCGAAGGAGAGTGTGCGGGATCCCGGGTGGAAATGATAGAGCGGCTTTTTTTCGATGGGATCGACGGCCAGACCGCTGATGCGTCCGGGGATGTCGAGCACCAGCCGGCCGCCGTTGTTGATCCTCCCGTAGCACCAGCCGCGCTGTCCCTCGTCGAGAATGCAGGCCCGCGGGCAGAGTGTGCACTGCACGATGATGGTGTGGTGAACAGGGGCATCACGGTTGTCGTTCTCCCGAAGAACATGCCAGTGCGAAGCGATCGGTTTTTGCATCGATGTACTCCAAAGCACGAATTTGCATCACCAAATTGTTTAAAACAAATGATTTTTGTAAGTTTGCATGATGCAAATTCTTGCTCACCATACCATACTGGAGAGTATATGCCGAAGCCGTTGAGCATTCTTTTTGTCTCGAGCGAAGTCGTCCCCTTTGCGAAAACGGGTGGTCTGGCCGATGTTTCCGGAGCATTGCCACAAGTGATTCGTGAAATGGGACACGACATCCGCATCATCATCCCCAAGTACCTGGCGGTCAACGATCGGCGCTTCAAGATTCACGACATCAAGCGCTTGACGGACATGCCAATCCAGGTGGGGGACAAGGAAATGCTTGCGTCGGTCAAATCCTCGTTTCTGACGAACATCAAGACCAAGGTGCAGGTGTATTTCATCAGCAACGATGATTTGTTCAACCGGCCGGATCTGTATGTGAACCCCGCGACGAGGCAGGGGTGGCCTGACAACGATGAGCGCTTCATTTTCTTCTGTCGCTCCGTGATCCAGACTCTGTTGCGTCTGGGGTGGAAGCCCGACATCCTCCATCTCAACGACTGGCAGTCCGGGCTGATTGCTGCGATGCTGCGCACAGAGTTTGCGAAGGAGCCATTGTTCAAGAACACGAAGATTGTGTACACCGTCCACAACGCCGCATATCAGGGGGTGTTTCCGAAGGAATCGTTCGCAAAGACAGGGCTGCCGGCCTCAACCTTCGGCATGGAGGGGGTGGAATTCCATGGCGACATCAACTTCATGAAGGCGGGCCTGATGTATTCCGATGCGATCACCACTGTCAGCGAAACCTACGCCAAGGAGATCCGCAGCTCGGCGGATTTTGGTTACGGCCTCGAAGGGGTGTTCAAGAAGAAGGCCAAACTGATGCACGGCATCCTCAACGGGATGGATACAGCCGTCTGGAATCCCTCGATCGACACGCATATTCCCGCGACCTACACTGCCTCGGATCTTTCCGGCAAGCTGGAGAACAAGAAGGCCCTGTGTGAGCGCGTGAATCTGCCGTTCAATGAGGGCATTCCCGTGATCGGGATCGTGTCGCGCCTTGCCGATCAGAAGGGATTCGACCTCATCCAGGAGAAGCTGCCGGAATTGTTGAAGGAGAACCTTCAGTTTGTCGTGCTTGGATCGGGGGAGAAGAAATACGAGGACATGCTCACGAAGGCGGCGAAAAAGTCACCGAAGAAAATGGCGGTGCACATTGGTTTCGACGAGGAGCTGGCGCACCTCATCGAAGCAGGCAGCGACATGTTCCTCATGCCGTCGAAATACGAACCATGTGGACTGAACCAGATGTACAGTCTGGCCTATGGCACCCTCCCCATCGTCCGGGCAACGGGCGGATTGCAGGATACCGTGGAGGATCTGGACCACAAGCCCAAGACCGGCTGCGGATTCGTGTTTCAGGAGTACTCCGCCTCAGCGATGTTCGATGCGATCCAGCGCGCTCTCAAGGCCTTCCAGAAAAAGGAGCTTTGGACCGCGGCGATGCTCCGCGGCATGGCGCGCGATTTCACATGGACCACGTCGGCCAACAAGTACATCGAATTGTACAAGACGCTGCTCAAGAAGAAATAGCCGGTGGCGGTTCGCACAGTGTCCCATCATTCTTCCCTTGTTGCACAGGCCTCATTTGAATAAGTTGAGGCCTTTCCCGGTTTGTCGCAGTTTCATTTTATCATCCGGATTTTTGTGATTACAGCTCAACGGTCTTTGTTTCATCCCCTCATGATTCTGCTGGGGTGCTGCGTGGTGTTTGCCGCGCTTCCCGGGTGTGACGAGAACACGCTCCCCACCGGAATCGACGGCCTTCCCGACAAGGACAAGGTCGATCTTGTTCTGTACGACACCAGGGACACGGCCATCTTGATGACCACGTCCTCCTACTATCGGCCGGTGACGGCCTCCTCATCGCAGATCCTCTCCATCGGTGCCTCCGGCTCCTACGACAGCCGCGCGGTGATACGGTGGGTCGATCTTCCCGTGGGGTATGCCGATGGTGGGACCATCGTTTCCGCGCGGATCATGCTCCGCTCGCTTCCCTACACCATTGGCGACAAGGGTGCCCCCCTTTCGATGGTGGTGCGTGAGATGACGCTGCCGTGGAGCTCCTACACACTCACCGCCGACAGCATCGCTGGTCTCCACGCGGATCCGACACCGCGTGGCAGCTTCACCGGCGTGGTGGGTGACTCGGAGACGGTCTACATCCCGCTGGATACCGTGCTCGTGCGCAAGTGGTTTCACATCATCGGCCAGCAGGACGCCCTTTCCATCACCGGCGTGGTGATCGAACCGGCCGGCACGGGGGTGGTGCGCAGCTTCTCCTCGATGGAGTACACCCATACGCCGCAACTGGAGCTCATCATGTACGATGGGGACTCGTTCGACACCACCTACGTCACCGCCTACGACGACACGTTTCTCGCACGCGGCCCAGTGCTTCCACCGACCAGCTTCGCCATCCAGGGCGGCATGGCCTACAGGGCGCGTCTCTCGGCCGATGTGAGCCTCATCCCGCCTGGGAGCATCATCAACAACGTGCGTCTGTACCTGTGCAAGGACACCGCCGGTTCAGTCACCTACTACAGGGGCAACGATTCGGTGCGCATCTACGAGGCCTACGACATGGTGAAGGACACGATGACGACACCGGCGGAGGCGCTGCTCTCGACCACGGACTACACGCTGGGGCGTTTCGTGATCCAGGGGGCCGCGCTGATACGGGCGGTGCAGCATTGGGTGGACAACCCCGCTGCCAACCACGGGTTGATCCTGCAGAAGTACGGAGAATCGAGCGACATCGACAGAATCGCGCTGCGTGGAGCGGAGGCGCCCATGGAGACACGGCCACGATTCGTCATCACCTACACGAAGAGGCAGTGACGATGATGCACAAGACACTTCTCCTCCTCATTGCACTGACTGCCGTGGCATCGGCGCAGAATGGCACATCGATCATGGCCCGCACCGGCATCGGCGAGCTCCAGACCTGGAGCACGCCCCGCACGCGTGGCATGGGCCTGGTGAACGCAACGTCCGTTTCGGAGACAGACATCAGCACCAGCAATCCCGCCCTCTGGGGCTTCCTCACGGGCATCCGTCTTCAGGGCGAGGCGGTTATGGAGAGTGAACACTACGACCGCTTCAACGGCGGTGTGAGCAGCACGCAGCTCAAGGGGATGCATGTGGGATTTCCCGTGCTGGATGATCTGGCTCTGCGCATCGTGGCGGGGTTCATCCCCGTGAGCCGTGCAGACTACAAGGCGTCCGTCATCGTTCCCGCGGAGGCGGTGGGTGAAAAGTACTCCGCCAACTATTCCGGGCGCGGCGGCATCACACAGTTCCGTGTCGGCGGCTCCATCAAACCCCTGCCGTCGTTGTATCTCGGCGCGGCCTACCAGTACTACTTCGGCAGCATCAACCGCACCGCCGATGTGGTGTGGGACAACGAGAACTACTTCTCGGCCATGCAGACGCGTTCCACGCAGTTTTCCGGTTCGGGCGCGATGTTCGGTGTCCTCTACACGGGCATGGCCCCGTTCACCATCGGCGTGGCGCTCAACACACCGGTGGCGTTGAGCGTGTCGGACCAGCTCGATGTATCCTACACGACGCACGATTCCACCTTCAGCGGAACATCGGGGACGCAGGACATTCCCCTTCGTCTTGAAGCTGGGGCGTCGTATCGGATCACGGACGCCTTGACGGCATCCGTGGAATACGGCATGCAGAACTGGGAGAAGGCGACGCTGTTTGAACAGGGTGTGACCCTGTACAACACGACGAAACTCGGAGCCGGTGTGGAATGGCGGCTTGGCAACCATGATTCGCCGCTTCTGCACCAGGTGCATCTGCGGGCGGGTTTCGCTCAGCTCACCGGTTACGTGGGTGATGGCGGACAGGAGACGACGACGCTGTTGACGCTGGGTGCGGGCTTCCCCATCATCGCCCGGAACCGCGTGGACATGGCGCTGGAATACGGCTGGCGCGGCAGTGATGGAACCCTGCTCGGAAAGCGGAGCCTCATGCGGCTGTCGATGTCGTTCACGATCGGCGAGGGCTGGTTCACCAGGAGCATGGAGGAGTAAGGTGGACGAGACGCGCGCAACGCCGATCATCGCCCTGGCGGCCGACCATGCGGGGTATGCCTACAAGGAGCTGCTGAAGCTGTTTCTCGACGGCATGGGGATGCCGTGGAAGGATTATGGCGCCTTCACCGCCGAAGCGGTGGATTACCCCGATCCAGCACATCTCGCGGCGGCGGCCATTGCGTCTGGCGAGTGCACCACGGGCGTCTTCATCTGCGGCACCGGCATCGGCATTGGCATGGCGGCCAACAAACATCATGGAATCCGGGCGGCGATGTGCCAGGTGATGGGTGCGGTGGAAATGGCGCGGCGTCACAACGATGCGAATGTGCTGGCGGTGGGATCGCGTCTGCTCAGCTTCGAGGAGGTCTGTTCCATGGTCACCACCTGGCTCACCACAGCCTTCGAAGGCGGGCGACACCAGCGCCGCGTCGACAAGATCGATCTGTAACATCCGACACACTTCGCGCCCGGGTTTCGCTGCGTGTTGTCAACACCGTGCACACGGGCTATATTTCCGCGATCCATAACCCCGACCCGGAAGGCATGATCACCACACTCACCCGCATACGATTCCTGTGTTTCCTCGCGCTGCCAGCGCTGGTGTTGGCGGCCTGCGGCACGTCGGTGCACTATGTGAAGCCACCGGACTGGACCGATGTGCTGACGCGGGACTCGACCATCACCTCCCTGGGCCCGGCGTTTCGTGGCGTGGTGATCTTCGTCGACCCCGGGCATGGTGGCGAGGATGCCGGTTTCATCGGCCCCACGGGCACGCTGCGCGAGGCCGACGTGAATCTTCGCGTGGCCCTGCGTCTCCGCGAGTATCTGAAGCGCGCCGGCGCCAGCGTCATCATGTCCCGCGAAACGGATGTCGCCGTGCCGGTGGAGGCGCGTGCCCAGCAGGCCAACGTGAACAACGCCTCGATGTTCGTGTCCATCCATCACAACGCCGCGCCAGACATGCTCAGCAACCACACTGCAACGATGTATCATTCACGGTCCGGATCGGCAGGCTACCAGCCATCGAGTCACGACCTCGCCCGGTACATCCAGCGTGATCTGGCGCATGTGATCGGCAACCCCGGACCGCTCACCTCGTTCGATGGCACGCTGTCGGACATGCAGCTCGAACCGGAACAGGGTCTTCTGACGCTGCGCCCGGCACGCATGACCGCGGTGCTTGTGGAGTGCGCCTTCATCTCCTCGGCGTATGAGGAGCGGCGGCTGAAGATCGCCGAGTTCAACGACATCGAAGCCTGGGGCATCTTCCGCGGCATCGCGCGCTATCTCAATGCCGGCATCCCCACGCTGAAGTATTCCTCCCCCATCGTGTTTCCCGACCCGCTTCCCCGTCTCGACATCAACGCGACGGACAAGACCGGCATTCTCGACGAATCGATTCGTGTGTTTGTGGACGGCAAGGAGGAGGGCTTCACCTACGACAGAAAGACCGGTCGCATCTCGGTGACGGTGTCACGCGAGCTGTCGCGCGGCTATCATCTGTTGACGGCGCAGGTGCGCAACCTCAACGAAAACGCCTGCGCGCCCTTCTCGCAGTATTTCGCCATCGGATCGCCGCCGGCGCTACTGCGGCAGACCACGGAACCGACCGTGCTGCCACCCGATCCGCAGGCGTACAGCATCGTCACCATCACCGCGGTGGACACCAGTGGCGCATCCATGCCCGACGGGCTGCCCATCCATGTGAGCACGAGTGACGGGTTGGACACGACGATCGCGCTGACGAAGGGTGAGGCCACACTGACCATCGGCCCGGGCCGTGCGGAGCGGGTGACCTTCGAGGCATCCAGCGGGCCGGTGAAGACGCAGGGTTCCATTGCCATCATCCCCGGAACACCATATCTTCGCGGGATCGTGATGAGTCCGGACGGGCGACCGGTCACCACAGCGACGATCGCCATCATCGGCTCCGGCGCGATTGTTCCCATGCGTCATGGCGAGTACATCATCGCCGGCAGCAGCACGGCCGGCCTCGAGGCCTTCGTCACAGCTCCGGGGTATTTCGCACGGCGGGAGGTGTTCACAGAATCCCCCGTGCAGGATCCCATCGTTCTTGCGCCCGTGGCGCGCGGGGTGCTGCAGGGCCGCCGCGTTCTGCTTGATCTGCGTGCACCAGAGGTCGCGGCATCCAAGACGGCACGTGTCGACGAGCGGACGCTGACATGCATCGAGCATCTGCTCCGCGTCTCCGGCGCGAATGTGGAGATTCTGCCTCCGGCAGCCACCAGGAAGAAGGAACGCCAGGCGCTGCTTGCCGCCTCACCCGATGCCGTGGTGATCCAGGTGGGAGTCCGGAAGAAGCTGATGAAAACCGCGCTGCTGCATGGCGCCGGAGCACAGACCAGGAGCATGGCCGAGCAGATGTCGCGTGCGCTCGGGACCATGTCGGAGTTCGGGTCGCAGGCGCCGATGGCACGCCCTGCGGTGCGGGACGAGTTTGACAAGGCACGCATCATCAGCATCGGCATTCCCGGTTCCGACAAGAAGGCCTTCGACGCCATCGCTGTACCCCGCATCGCCTGGGGCATCGCCTGGGGTGTGTATTCCGGCATGCTGGCCCAGGAGGGGTACAAGCTCAAGGGCACGAAGAATGTGGAGGTGAAGGTGGTGGACAAGGCGACACGGAAGCCCGCGCCGAATGCCGAGGTGGAACTCAACCACGCGCTTCGCATGGTGACGGACATCAACGGCGTCTGTGTGTTCCGGGCTGTGAGCATCCAGGAGGACGATGTGCGTCTTCTGGAACCGGACAAATACGAGATCACGGGCGTGAAGACGGAGTCCATCAACTAGGCTCGCCGCCCACTTCATCACATCCCCCACTGCCATGCTGAACCACATCTGGCTCGCCCTCATCGTCATCGGCATACTGACAGCAGGCGGGCGCGACATCCACGATGCCGTGACCAACGCCTACGGCAATCACGCCATCATCACGGTGCGCCCCGGCTCGGACATCCCGCGCGACCGCGTGGTGCGCACCGATGTTCCGCTCACATTCGACGCCGCATCGTTCCGTGCCCAGGCTCCGGCCTTCAGTTGCTCCGGGACGGAATTCACGGTGCCCGCGGGCATCACCATGCACAACGGCAGTGATGGGCGTTTCACACTGACGGTGACCGGCGATGCACCGGCGTTTCTTCAGACACTGGCCGATGCCCAGGGTGGGAAGAAGAGTGTCAGCGGTCGCGTGTTTGTGCGGGATGTGAACGGGCAGGCGGTCTGGTCGGTGATGTTTGATCCGGTCTCCTTCGTGATGATGCGGAGGATCACCATGGCGGCAATCGAGGCCGCGGGGACGGCGGTGGAGATTGCCATCGGGCTCATCGGCATCATGGCACTGTGGCTGGGAATGATGGCCATCGCAGAGAAGGCCGGGATCGTGGGCATCATCGCACGCGCGGTGCGGCCGGTGATGTCGCGGCTCTTTCCCGATCTGCCGCACGACCACCCCGCAATCGCGGCGATCGTGATGAACATTTCGGCCAACATGCTCGGACTCGGAAACGCGGCGACGCCCTTCGGGCTCAAGGCGATGGAGGAACTGAACAAGGTGAACCCGAAGGCGGGAGTGGCGTCGAACGAGATGGTCACCTTCCTCGCGATGAACACCTCCTGCATCACGCTGATCCCGGCCACGGCCATTGCGGTGCGAGCCGCGGCCGGGTCGTCGGATCCGGCCATCATCATCGGGACCACGTTGCTTGCCTCGCTGACGGCGACCATCGTCGCGATCGCGACAGCGAAGACGCTGCAGCGGCTGCGGATGTTCCGGATCGACAGGGCGGAGGCGCGATGATGGAACTGTTCAAAACGCTCATCTCCGTGGTGTCGGCACTGGCAATTCCGGCACTGTTCCTGTTCTTCCTTGTCTATGGCGCGTTCAAAAAAGTGAAGGTGTATGAAGTGGCCACGGAAGGCGCAAAGGAGGGCTTTCAGGTGGCCATCCGCATCATCCCCTATCTCGCGCTGATGCTCGTGGGCATTGCGATTTTCCGGGCATCCGGGGCGATGGACGTCCTGATCGCGGTCATCCGACCGCTGACGGACCTGGTGGGTTTTCCTGCGGAGACGCTGCCGATGGCACTGATGCGCCCGCTCTCCGGCAGCGGATCGATGGGCATCATGACGGAGACGATGACGACGCATGGACCGGACTCCTTCATCGGCGTGCTGGTGTCCACAATGTTTGGCAGCACGGAGACGACCTTCTACGTGCTCGCGGTGTATTTCGGATCGGTGGGCATACGCAACACACGCCACGCCCTGCCGACGGGCCTGTTCGCCGATTTCGTCAGCTTTGTTGCGGCCTTTCTGTTCGTGTCTCTGCTGCTTCGATAACCTGTGGCACCGGCATCATCTGCCGGGGGACACGAAGCGACCCTCGTGGTGCAGAGTCACACCGTTGAGTGCCGTGCAATCGGCCGTGTAGAACATGGGACCGGGAGGAAGCCCGTCGACCGGTATCCACGTGACACCGTCATGGATGTCGAAGGCGTCATTCTTCAGCCGCCTGCCCGTCACATCGAACACGGCCAGCCGCACGAAGCCGTCCACGTTGGATCGGATCTCCACCCCGGGCCTTCCGCTCGACGACCGGGTGATGAAGGAGAAGCGAAGCACGGTCTGCGCAGCCGTCGGAACCTGCACATCCTTCCAGCTTCGGGAGATGACGAGAAGCCAGTCATCCTTCGTTGGTGGGGTGAAGATGAGCGAGTCGATGGCCCGGCGCGAGATCGTGTCGACGGGATCGGTATACGAGCCGGTGACAGGATTGAGCCAGCGATGGGAGACGGCATTGTTGAAGCGCGACACATCAATGGCAACGGGTTTCGCCTTGACGGGGAACCAGGCGAGGAGGACGCTGTCGGCTTCGCTGATGGCGATGTGATCGCTGTCCGACTGGCAGGAAACAAGTTCGGGTCGTGGGACGAAACGGTACCAGTGGTATTGCTGGCAGATGGATTTCAGCAGGGCGATGTGATCGTAGCTGTCCATGGTCCAGGCCTGTTCCACCGGGAAGCGTGGCCAGAGGAACGGCTCATGTCCGGTGACGTACCATTGCCAGACGCCGTTGGCGCCATGGGTGATTCCGACGATCGCTCCCGAGAGCACGCTTTTCCAACTGGCATCGCGCACATGCTCAGGCCGCAGGCGAAAGGAGTTCGGCTTGGTGGTGTCGCGTGCCGAGAAGGTGGTGAAGAGATCCTCATAGTTGCATTCCGCATTGAGCACGGGCTTGGGCGGATTGAGGCGGTAGCCCTCGAGGCCGAGGCGCCAATGGTTGGGTGTCAACGCATCGTGTGAGGACTGGTACATGTGGAAGTCCAGCCAGGTGGCGGTGCTGTCGAAGAAATGGAACGAGGCCTCGCCACCGATGGGGTGGATGGTGACGAGATGTCGCGCGCCCGTGGCCGTGTGGAGCATGCGTCCGACGCCGGTCCAGTACGTCTGATGCCGGGGATAAGGATATTGGCCGTCGGCGGTGGTGATCCAGATGACATTGTGCCCCGCATAGCGCGCACCGACATAGCGTGCCAGTTCCACGCCCTCCTCGTACGTCAGAAGGCGCCCCAGCGTCGAATCGCCGTTGGCGGTGGTGAAGAAATTCCAATTGGGGACCAACGCCACGGCGATGCCGGAATCGTTCATGAGGGTGATGATGGAATCCATCCAGGCGTAGTAGCCAGGATTGGGGATGAACGCATCGCGGTCCTTGAAGGAATCACCCGAGTGCCAGGAGTCCACGCCGTGCCCGCCGACCTGGAGATGCGACATGGTGCACATCTGAACGACATTGTACCCCTTGCGGCGCAGCTGCGACGCATATCCGCGCACCTGCCACCACTCGGCGTTATGCGTCATCTCCCATGCCGTGTCGCCAAGGTAGAAGAACGGATCCCCGTTCGCATACGTGAGATGGCGTTTGTTGTCCGACACCTTGAGCCAGCCCAGGCGGCGGAACTCATCGTTGCCTTCATAGGGAACGACGGTGATCGAACCGGATCTGCCGTGAATGCTGATGTTTGTGGAATCGTTGCAGGTGATGCGCCATGTCCACACGCCAGGGATGTCCGGTGAATAGCGCACCCTGTATGTTCTGCCTCCATCCCAGAAGCCGTGCACCTGATCGACAGTCCCCCGGGGCGAGGTCCAGGTGCAGATGATGACAAGATCCCGCTGTGGAGAGGGATAGGAGCGCGAGCTGGTCAGGGAGATCTCGGCCGGCATGTTGGTCTGGACCGTCTGAGCCACGCTGTTCGACAATGGCATGAACATCGATGCAACGATCATGGCGCAACCCACCACGGTTGCCGGCCTCATGGAACCCTCCACAGGTGAAACGGAACGAGATTCAGGAGTGCTTCTTCGCTGGTGTCTTCTCGCGGATGTCCTCGAGTTTCATTCGGATCACGCGCAGCATCGCATCCACCTCGGCCTTGGTCTTGATGTGAAACGTGAGCCATTTGACGCCCGGAGAGAGTTTGAATTTTGTGTCGAAGAGACCGCGGAATTTGGGCGTGAGTTCATGGATGGAGACGAAATCCGCCTCCTTCTTGAGGGGGATGGAGATGGAGACGGTGAAGTAGCTTTTGTAGAAATGGAGGATGCAGGCCACACGGCCGCGATAGGATGCGCGGTAACCCCAGCCTTCCATTGCATCGTACCAGTGCATGTCCCAGTTGAGACGCTCGGTGAAGAGCAGGTCCATGCGTTCCTCGAGTTCCTTGAGTTGGAAGGAGGCGGTGACCCCGAGGAGCAGGTCGATTTCTGCGCGGGAGGGTGCGTGTTTGTGATCGTTGAATGGGAGTTTCGGTATGTCGGCCGGGCGTGCCGTGGTATCGGGCGCTGAGTCGTCACTCCGTTGCACCCCGCGTTCGGGTGATGAGGAAACGGTGGTGGTGGTGTCCTTGTCGCTGGTCATGCCTGGTCCTTACCTGAGTGAAGCGCCCGTGAGCAGGCGGTAGGCTTCGAGGTATTTGTCGGTGGTGCGATCGATGATGTCCTGCGGGAGGGGCGGGGCAGGCGGTTGTTTGTTCCAGCCGATGCTGGTGAGGTAGTCGCGCACGAACTGCTTGTCGAAGCTGGGCTGGGCCTTGCCAGGGGCGTAGCCCATCACGGGCCAGAAGCGTGAGGAGTCGGGTGTGAGCACCTCGTCGATGAGGATGACATCGTTGCCATCGAAGCCGAACTCGAACTTGGTGTCGGCGATGATGATGCCCTTCTCGAAGGCGGCATCACGGGCGCGGGTGTAGATGGCGAGGCTCAATTCGCGGACGCGTTCCGCCACCTCGCGGCCGACGATGTTCGCGGCCTGCTCGAAGGAGATGTTCTCGTCGTGTGCGCCGATCTCGGCCTTGGTGGACGGGGTGAAGAGTGGTTCCGGGAGGCGCGAACCATCGACGAGGCCGTCAGGCAGGGGGATGCCGCACACCGTGCCGGACGCCTGGTATTCCTTGAGTCCCGAGCCGGTGAGGTAGCCCCGGACGATGGCCTCGATCATGACGGGCTGCGTTTTCTTCACGAGCATGGAGCGGCCCTGCAGTTCGGCGGCATAGGGAGTGCAGGCGGCGGGATAGTCAATGATGCGCGTACTGACGAGGTGATGGCGCGTGATGGGATCGAGCAGTTCGAACCAGAACTCGGACATGGCCGTGAGCACGGCGCCCTTCATCGGTATGGGATCAGGCAGGACGACGTCGAACGCCGAGAGACGGTCGGTGGCGACAAAAAGCAGGTGATCACCGACATCATACACATCGCGGACCTTGCCGCGGCGAAAGAGCGTTAGATCAGGAAAATCTGTGGTCAGGAGGGGTCTCATGGCAGTGCCGATCATGGTGAAGAAGGACAACACAAATGTACGGTGTGGCGGATGTCGCAGCAAGGGCCCGAAACCCCTGCATCCCCAGAACGAAAAAACGGCGAGGCAGTGCCTCGCCGTTTCACGCCGAACCTCGGGGGATTCAGATCAGTTGTAAGCGGCGGTGACGTCGAAGGAGCCGTTGTAGAGGC